>CAIWXG010000054.1 GCA_903916555.1 uncultured Bacteroidota bacterium | reverse complement strand
TGAAGAATTTTTCTCTTCAATGAAGACTCGTATTTATACTGCCCCCCTCTCTTTCCTTTTTTGATATTTTTTTCCATAAACACGCTTTTTGCGTGTCAACCTATTTCAGGACAAGACAACATTCTAATCTGCCAATATACACAAAATTAAAGCATTCCTATATTAAACCGGTAATAATTTCCCGCTGACCTGCCTTTTTAACCCGGTATTTACCTTTTAGATTAATAAATTTGTTTTATGAATAAGAATACAGTTTCCTATTCAAAATTTCACTAATTTTGTTCTCATATTAATAATTTACAATGGGCTTATTCGATAAAATCTTCAAGCGTAATAAAGAACAAGAAGAACAAAAAGAGGCACTTGATGAAGGACTGAAAAAAACCAAAGAAGGTTTTTTCTCAAAACTCACAAAAGCAATAGCAGGTAAGGATAAAGTAGATGAAGAAGTACTTGATGAACTTGAAGATGCACTTGTAGGAGCCGATGTGGGGATAGATACTACAGTAGCTATTATTAAGAGAATTGAAAATAGAGTATCAAAAGATAAATATGTAGGCACTTCCGAGTTAAATAAAATTTTACAGGAAGAAATAATGGGAATGCTCACCGATGCACCTACTAATGAGTTTGCAACTTTTGATGTACCCAATGGTAAAAAACCTTATGTTATTCTGGTAGTTGGTGTTAACGGTGTTGGTAAAACAACTACAATTGGGAAATTAGCCTATAATTTTAAACTGAACGGTAAGAATGTAATGTTGGGGGCAGCTGATACGTTTAGAGCAGCAGCCGTTGACCAGCTTACCATTTGGAGCGAAAGAGTTGGTGTACCTATAGTTAAAAAAGAAATGGGCAGTGACCCAAGTGCAGTAGCCTTCGAGGCGGTGCAAACAGGTATTGCTAAGGATATGGATGTGGTAATAATAGACACAGCCGGAAGATTGCACAATAAAGCTTATTTAATGGATGAACTGAGCAAAATAAGACGTGTAATAGCTAAAAAAATGCCGGATGCACCCCACGAAGTTATCTTAGTTTTAGATGGCAGTACCGGACAAAACGCATTAGAACAAGCAAAACATTTTACTGCCGCTACCGATGTTACGGCTATTGCTATAACTAAACTTGACGGCACTGCAAAGGGTGGGGTGGTTCTTGCTATTGCCAATCAATTTAAAATACCTGTAAAGTATATCGGTGTTGGTGAAAAGATGCAAGACCTTCAAATATTTAATAAAGAAACGTTTGTAGATAGCTTATTTAATCTTGAAAAATAATATTCCAACTTTAGATTTAGCTAAGAAAACTGCAATTAAGAATCTTAGACAAATACCGGGTGTGGGGCAATCTATTGCTACCGATTTATGGAATATAGGTATTCAACAAGTATCTGATTTACAAGGTATTGAGCCCGATTATTTATTTGCTGAATCTAATAAGTTTGCAGGGGTAGTACAGGATAGATGTCTGCTTTATGTTTTTAGATGTGCCGTTTATTTTGCCGAAACACCTGAAGCGGAAAGAGAACCTGAAAAATTAAAATGGTGGAATTGGAAATACTAAAATGTATATTATAAAAAATGAGTTTTAAAAATATATTATATTATATATTTGTTGTTTTCCGTGTTTTAGTATATCCTTTTGCGCTGATATATGGCAGTTTGGTATGGTTTAGAAACAGGCTATACGATATTGAATTGTTCAGTTCGGTAGAATTTAGTGTACCTGTAATTACTGTTGGCAATCTTTCTGTTGGGGGTACAGGCAAAACGCCACATGTAGAATATTTAATACGATTATTACAATACAGGTTTAAGGTAGCCACCATGAGTAGGGGCTATAAACGCTTAACACAAGGGTTTATAGTTGCAGACGAGCAAACTAATGCATTAAGAATTGGTGACGAACCGATGCAATATCATTTAAAATTTCCTGAATTAGTAGTAAGTGTAGCAGAAGAAAGAATGACTGGCATACCTTTATTGTTGCAAAAAAAGCCGGAAATTGAGGTCGTATTATTAGACGATGCCTATCAACACAGGTCGGTAAAGGCAGGTATTAACATCTTAATTACCGATTATTCTGCCCCGTTTTATAAAGATTTTATTTTGCCTTTTGGTGGGCTTAGAGAGGGGCGTAATGCCTATAAGCGAGCCGATATAATTATTGCATCTAAATGCCCCGGTGATATTACTACTCAAAAAGCTACTGAAATTACAAATGCTATAAAACCATTAGAAAATCAACGTGTTTTTTTTACAACAATACAATATGATGCCCCTTATCATTTTCTGAATAATGAATTTTATAATGAGTATAATATATTGAAAGATACAAATGTTATATTAGTATGTTGTATTGCAAAACCGCAGCCTTTAATAAATTATTTAAAGTTACAAGCTACTGATGTTCATGTACTTACCTATAGAGACCACCACTATTTTACAACACCTGATATTGAAGATATAAAAAGTGCCTACGACAATTGGGCAGTAGCAAACAAAGTAATAGTAACAACTGAAAAAGATGCAGCACGCTTACAACTGCACCTTGATAAGCTAAAAGAGTGGCGGATTACAATTCTTGTATTACCCATAATAATTAAAGTACTCTTTAATAAAGAACAAGAATTGGATGCTCTTATTACCAATTATGTAGAACAGGCATTGATAGAAAACCAAGAAATGGGAATTTATTGATAATAGAAACTTTTCTATAGGTGCTACCCCCCCAAAATTATATATATATATATTGCCCTATTTAGAGTGTTAAATATGACAATTTTTTTTCAAGTTGTCATATTAGGATTATCACTTTAGTTACCATTAATAATTTTCAAAGCTTCTTCCATCAGTTCATCTCTACCTTCTTTAATGCCTTTTTGGGTAGGTTTTACTATTTTATCTATTTTTACACCCACTCTTTGTGTTTCTGTACCATCCATATACATTATTCCAATACCGGATATTGCGCCAGTAAATTTCCCTGGAAACTCAGTAATAGAAACATAGCCATTTGCACCTGCTGTTTGGCTACCAATTGTTACTGCTCCCGGGATAGTTTGAAATGCCATTGTACTAAATTCGCCAAGGCTCTGGGTGTTTTCGTTAACTAATAGTACTATTTTGTCTTTATAATGTTCACCGGTTTCATTGCCACTTACCATGGTATCCCTTAACTCAAACAAACCGGGTATTTCGGGATTAATTACATAAGATTGCATAAATGGTGTTATTTTATTTTTAAACCAAGGACAATAAGTGTAAGGGAATGAATTATCGTAAGGATAATATCTTAGGTCTATAATTATCCCTTTTGTGTTTTTTAATGCTTGTTTAACTGTATCAAAATTAGTCATCGTCAAATTCATAGGGTTAATATAACCTATGTTATTTTCAAGTATTTTATAACTTTGAATTGCGGCATCCCGCTTAATAAAAAAAGGAATCAAATTACCAAGTATATCTAAACAAAAAACATTCAGTGTATGATTTATATTTTCGTGTGTAATATTTAATGTTAAATAATCATTGTTTGTTCTTAATAATAATAAAGCAGCCTGCCTTAATTTCACACTTTCATTTGAAGCAGGTACTGTTAAATCAGCTTGTTTTTGCAATTCACTCACTGTTTTACCGTCAATTGTGTTTATTTCATCACCTATTTTTATTAAATCTTTAATTCCTAATGTATCTTTTTTATAATTATTTACATACAGATGGTTGTCAATAAATTCTGTATAAAAATCTGCTTCATTTTTGCCATGTACTTTATGTAGTATTGCGTTTAGAGGTTTATCTTTATGTTGTATGTAGTATGCATGGCTGTCATTTATCCTCGTTATTAGTTTTAAACAGGTATTATAGTAATTAGTATCATTTTTAGCCTTACAAAATTCAGGTATAAACTCTGCCAAAACTTTATTCCAGTCTTCACCAATTAAGTGCCGGTAGGGGAAATAATATTGTATTTGATTCCAATATCTGTAAAGAGCTAATAAACGGATACCTGCATCAGGGTAGTCTGTTTGCGAATAAGAATATTCATTAGTGAAAATTGGGTTGCCTTGTATTTCAATTGTATCTACATAATAATGCTTAATGTTAATACTTCGGTTTAATTTAATATATTCTAATTTCTTTTGTAAAGTAGTAGGAAAATTATCTTTGACAAACAAATTACCATAATCGGGCATTTGCACTGTGTAGGGTGTTTTAACAATTGGGGCACAATTGGGGCAGGGTGTAGGCACGCCAAAATTATCTACCCATTGTTCCATTATTATATTTGCGTCTGCTTTAGTTTTTGCTTTTAGTATTTTAGGTAAAACTCTAAATAATTGGGCATCCATATTATATTTACCAATACATACATCTGCATGGTAATATTTTATAAAGCCCCAAAGCATGCCCAAATTGGTTAGATTTGTAATTGTTGTTTTGTTAAGTTCTATTTTTTTTATACCCGAACCATTGTTAAAAATAGTATCTAATTTTGCGGCAGGGGTTTGGGCAATACAAATATTGTAGTTGATAACTATAGCAAAAAAAAGAAGTAAATTTTTAATTTTCATACAATTTTTAATTAAGAATAAAACAATATAAAATTTTTTCTCAAATATACTAACAAATTAGGAATTGATACATCAAAATTTGTTGTATCAATTCCTGAAATATTTAAAATCTATGTACCAGCATAACCAGGAGTACTTTGACCACCACCTGCTGTTTGTCCAATTGTCCTTGCTTCAATATCAAGATATCCGCCTTTTATTCTTAAGCTACCTGCATAACCAGGAGTACTTACACCAGCAGGTGTTCTTCACTGGCGGTTACGGTTTCAACTTCGCCGTATCCCCGCTCTGCCAGCCAAATCAATACATCCTTTACCAATATCTCTGGAACTGATGCG
>CAIWXG010000053.1 GCA_903916555.1 uncultured Bacteroidota bacterium | reverse complement strand
CAAACAAGGACTCAGCCGCAGCGATACCTTTTTGAATGTCCCCATTCGCGTCACTTAGACTTCTAATCGGTTTAGGCAATAAAAAAGCCGCCGTTAAATACCCCACGAACTCACCGACACTAGCTTGTTTCATAAAAAACAAGGCCATATACATCAAGCCAGATAATGCAACAGCCAGAATTAATTGCATGATAGGACTATGAATCGCAATGGTTGTAGACAATTTAAGAGACTGACGTCTATTATTTAAACTACTTTCTAAAAACCTCAGTTTCTCATACTCTTCGCCACCATAACTTCTCACTACTCGATGTGCACCGACTAGTTCGGATGTTATATGAGTCATATCACCAATAGATTCCTGCATACGCTTACTAATTACCCTAAGTCGCTTACTAACAAACCCCACTAACACAACAATAATAGGGGCAATTGCCACAAAGACTAAGGACAACATCCAATTAGAATAAAATAAATAAATCAACAAACCAATTGCCGTAAAACCTTCTCTGACAATTGTCTTTACTGAATCAGTCACGGCCTGCGTTACTTGCCCAACATTATTGGTAATTCTAGATATCATATGACCACTGTTATTCGCATCAAAATAAGCAGTAGGTAATTTAATATAGTGATTAAAAATCTCACAACGCAATGCATGGACAACATTAACAGATACTTTGGCTAAAAAATAATTACCCACATAAGAGCCAACACCATGCACAATCATCAAACCACTAAAAAATAAAGGCAGATAATACATTCCTTCTCTTGATTCAGATTGCAGAGTATCAATAATATGTTTAATTAAAGCCGCAAATAAGGTTTGTGTACCTGAATACATCAAAAAACCCACAATACTTATCGCAAAGAAAACTCGATAAGGCTTTACATACATCAAAAGTCGCTTATAGATTTGTACACTGGCCGTTGCTTGTTTTTTCATATTTATTATTTTTATCCCAATCGCTTTTTTATTTGATTTAACAAGCTATATAATTTCATCTTAAGATTTATCTCTGGCATTGATAACTCCTCCACCCAATCATCACCTCTTTGCAAATAGTGGCGCGTAAATAATTTTGAACTCATGCCCCATTTATTTAAAAAGATTCTTGAACCATTCGCTTTATATGTTAATTTGCCAGTTGATTTTGACATAAAATGATAGACCCGACTCTTTCCAACGCCTTTAAAGCATCTTACCCCCACTTGCCATAACTTCATGGCAAAATCAGGATCAGAATACATTCCAGGTGAAAACTCAATACTATACCCCCCTACCATATCCCATAATAAAACCGGCAATACACTGGGTGGCCAAGTAGTACCTTGCCAATCAACTTTTTCTAACCCCTCAAAACACGCTAATAATTTGGCTTCATCAAAGTCTTGAGGATTTGAACCGCAATCAAAAGGCGCTATAACACACGCATTACCTGTTTCCCTAGGTTCAATCATAGTAGATGAAATAAAAAAGAAACTATCTGACTGTTTTTTTATTTCTTCATATAACCAATAATCCCAATCAGGGCAGGCATACATATCATCATTAAAATAAACCAAATATTCTGTTTTTACCAAAGTCCTCGCTATATTCATAGCGTAGCAAATACCTATATTCTGCTCAGAATAACTATAATCTAGATTATTTTCCTCAACCCAATCTCTTGATCCATCATTTGCTTCATTGAGATGAATAATAATTTGATGCAAATACCGTGAGTTTTTTTGCAAACTTGCAATACACATTTTTAAAAACTCAACGTTATTCCAACTGGGAATAACAATGGAAAACAAGACATTTTCTGAGGTATGTTCAGCAGGATGCACTGAGACTTTCGGTGCACTAACCAAAAATTGTGATGGCAACATATGAAATTATATTAAGAGACTATAGATGTGTGTTAATTGCATTTCCAACAAAAATCAACTTATTTATGTTGCAACGCCCATAACTTAAGATATTTATAATAGCTAGCCTCAGCGTTTGAAATAGCCAACATTAAACCCTGAGCACCGTCTAAAAAACCAGCTTTCAACCAATACGTTCTATTAAAAGTCCATAGGCCTTTAAGAACCGCTTTAATAATTGAAGATTGAGCACCCTTTTCATAAAGCATTTTTGAACCTAAAGTCGAATAACTATTCACTTTAGCTAAAATTTCCTCTAAATCAACTGCGGTATCATGTAAGAATGGCGTCACCAAACGACCAATGTTCCCCTCAACCAATACTCTTTCATGTACTATTGCCTCAGAAAACTGCCCCGAACTTCTAACAAACAAACGCAATACATAATCAGGCCACCAACCACTATGCCGCATTTGTCTACCGCAATAAGTTGATAACCGTGGAATTTCATAAGCCTGAAAATTGTTTTTCTTAATAGCCCGTTCTATTTCTTCACGTAACCGCGCTGTCACCACTTCATCGGCATCGATAGACAAAACCCAATCACCAGTCGCTTTATCTAAAGCGCGTTGTTTTTGAATTCCAAAGCCTGGCCAATCTGTCTCATAAACTTTATTAGTGTATTGTCGACAAAT
>CAIWXG010000052.1 GCA_903916555.1 uncultured Bacteroidota bacterium | reverse complement strand
TATATTCAGTATAACCAATAGAACAGCCATGTACAGGTTCAGTATAATAAATGATTACGGTACCGGGTGCAATACCTGTAACAATACCACTTACACTGCCTATTGTAGCTATACTTGTATTGCTACTACTCCAGATACCACCTGTTGTAACATCAGACAAGGTTGTTGGTGCGTAAGTACAAATATAATTAGTACCGGTAATAGCTGCCGGTTGGGCATTTACAGTTACAGGTAAAGTGGCAGCTCCACAGCCGCTTATTGTATAATTAATAGTAGCACTACCTACCGTATTACCTAATATTGAACCGGTAGAACCCGCAAGCGCAATACCATTATTGGTACTGCTCCATGTACCACCACTAATAGATGCAGTCAATATATTAGTACTGCCTTTACATATTTGACCGGAACCACTAATAATAGGTGCTGCATTGATTGTTTCTGCCATAATAGCATAACAACCATTTGTTAATACATAAGAAATATTTACAGTACCTGCCGAAACCCCGCTTACTATACCAGTACTGCTTATAATAGCTAATGAGGTGTTGCTACTGCTCCAAATACCACCACTTGATGTCTCATGAAGTGTTGTTGAACTAATTGAACACAGACTGCTTGAGCCTGTAATTGCAGCAGGACTACTGTTTACTATTATTGTATGAGTAGTGATAGAACCAAAATAATTATACGTAATAGTTGCAACACCGGCACTTACCCCCGAAACAATACCTGTTGTAGAACCAACAGTAGCTATTGCTGTATTGCTGCTACTCCATATACCACCAATTGTTAAATCTGACAAACTTATGGAGCTACCATTGCAGACAGTTGTTGCACCTAAAATAGCTGTTACTGCTGCATTAACAGTAATTGTTTTTGTTGCAGAATTGCTGCCACAACCATTTGTTTCTGTATAGACTATATTTGCAAAACCCGCAGACACTCCATTTACAACACCTGTACTGCCAACAGTTGCAATAGCAGTATTGCTACTACTCCATGTACCACCAACTGTAGCGTCTGATACTGTGATTGTATTACCAACGGTTACATAAGAACCACCGCTTATTGCACTCGCAACCGGTAATGGATTTACAGTTATTGGCGTGGTTACACTTGCAGAACCACAACCATTAGTAACCGCATAGTTGATAGTTGTTGTACCTGCGGCAACTCCCGTAACATTACCTGTACCATCAATAGTTGCAATAGATGTATTACTGCTGCTCCATGTACCGCCGCTAATTACATCAGATAATAATGTTGATGTTGAAGGGCATAATACTGTTACGCCACTAATCATACCCGGATTTGGTAAAGGATTAATTGTTATATCCTGTACTGCATTTGCACTTCCGCAACTATTAGTAACATTATAATTTATTGTTGATGTACCAGCAAGAACACCTGTTACTAATCCCGAACTATTTATTGTTGCATTAGAATTACTGCTGCTCCAAGTGCCACCTACAATACTATTGCTTAAACTTACTGTACCACTTGGACATACAGTAAATATACCAACAATTGTACCGGCAACCGGCAATGGATTAATTGTAATATCTTGTGTTGCATATACAGTACCGCAACTATTGGAAATACCATAGCTAATAGTAGAAGTACCTGCCGTAACAGCACTTACTAATCCATCTACAATTGTAGCATTTGCATTATTAACACTCCAAGAACCGCCTGATATTGTTGCACTAAAGGTTGTTGTAGCTAATTCACAAACTGTTGTTGAACCGCTTATTGTTCCTGCATCAGGTAATGAATTAACTGTAATAGTAGAATGCGCTATATCTGTACCGCAGCTATTCGTATAAGTATATGCAATCGTAGCAATTCCACTTGCTACACCTGTAACATTTCCTGAGCCATCAACAGTAGCAACACTTGTATTATCAATACTCCAAACACCATCAGGAGTAACATCGCTTGAGAATGTAGTCATTTCACTTGGGCAAATTGAAGAAGCTCCCGACCCATCAATACCACCTGCATCAGGCAATGGATTCACTGTAATGTCATAAGATACAGTTGTAGTACCGCAGGTATTGCTAACTGAATAATAAATAGTTGCTATACCATCAACAGCACCTGTTACATTTCCTGATGCATCAACGCTAGCATTAAATGTACTACTGCTATACCAAGAACCACCAGTAGTTACATCACTTAATGAAATAGTAGTACCTGAGCATAACGATGAAGTACCTGATATTGAATTTACAGCAGGTAATGGATTTACAGTAATAATTGTATTACCTGTAACTGAAGTTGTGCCTAAAGAAGTAGTAACACTTAACAAGTTATAGGTATAGGTAATTGGTGTTGATGTACTATTTGACAGTACATCACTAATAACAGCAGTTCCATTAGCGCCAACAGTTATTGTTTGGTTTGTACCACCGTTTAAATTATAGGTAACAGTAGCATTTGGATTACTAAAAATTGTTACGTTATCACTTGCACCTGTGCATATAGTATTAGCACCTGAAATTACGGCATTGTTAGTTGGCGTAAAAGTTACTCCTCTAAAGGCTTTCCCCGTTGGTGCAACAGCCAGAACTGTTAGTGTAGAACCTGCTCCATTATCACTAACTTTAATTACTGAATCTAAAGCAGCACTTGTAGTTGCATACAACGTATATGGAGTTGTTGAAAAATCTGCAGTTAAACCGCGGCATAAGATGTTAGTAACATTATACTGATATGCAAAAGTTCCTGTACCTCCGGTTCTAGTGTATTTTTTAATACCTCCCACTGTTGCATTGTCATCTGCAATATACATAGTATTATTATCAGGACTAATTGTAAAACCATAAGGACTTGATGTACTACCACCTGATGTACTTAAGATTGTTGAAGTATTGCCTGTAGTAACCGGTATACCGCTTCCAACTTTATAGACACCGGCAGTACTTGAAGTTGTAAAATACAATTGACCATTAATAATATTAATGTAACGTGTGTTTGTAACAGTGGTAGAAACAATACTACTAGTACCATTCATTAATACAATTCCTGTATTTGCCCCGGAAGCGTAATAATTTGTTCCATTAGCCGTACCACCACGTATATTATTAGCGGAAAAAACATTTTGTTTATATGCTAATGCATAAGAATTAGTATTATCTATGGTAAATAACTCTCTGTTTACAGTAGCGCCTGTTGTACCTGCAATACTTGCTGTACCAACTGGTGCATTATAACCGGGAACTATTAAATGTGTTCTTTCCGCATCTAAAGATATTCCACCTTCCGAAGTTGCTGAACCACTTGCAGATATTTGCAAAGAACCACTTGTAGGTAAATTATTTATTGAAACAGGGGTTGTTTGATTTGCAGTTGTAGTATTAAATTCTGCAATAGAAATTGGTCCTGCAGAACCTGTACCCCCTCCTACTTCAAAAACAGCCAAATTACCCGGAGTAAATGCAGCAGCAACATTAAATGCCGCAGTAACATTAGAAGCACCACAAGAATTAGATATGGTATATGTTATGGTTGCAATACCGGCAGCATTAGCTACAACAACACCGGTTGTAGAACCTACTGAAGCAATTGAAGAGCTTGAACTAGACCAAACACCACCTGTTGTTGCATCACTTAAAGTAACACTACCACCTATATTTGTAGAAAGAACACCAGTTCCAATTGCTGAAACTGTAGGTACAGTATTAACAGTAATAGAAGAAGATGCGGTAGATGAACCACAACTGTTAGTAACTGTATAAACAATATTGGTAGTTCCTGTTGCAACACCGTTAACAATACCACTTATGGAACCAACTGTGGCTTTTGCAGTATTACTGCTACTCCATGTGCCACCGGTGGTAGTGCTACTCAATGTTGTATTTGCTCCTATACAAACTGTGTTACTTCCACTAATAGCGTCAGGTGTAGCAGGTATTGCATTTACTGTAATTGACGAATTAACTGATGTTGGTCCACAACTATTTGAAACAGTATAATATATAGTTGCAGTACCGGTTGCAACACCATGTACAATACCTGTTGTTGAACCAACAGTTGCTAATGTACTATTACTACTACTCCAAACACCACCGGTAGAAGCATCCGACAAGGTAGTATTAGCACCTGTGCAAACATTATTTGCTCCAGAAATGCTCATTGGCGTTGCAGGTACATCGTTTACAGTCATCGACATTGTTGTTGGGGTAGAACCACAATAATTAGTTAAAGTATAATTTATATTTATAGTCCCTGTTGCAACACCTAAAACTACCCCTGAGCCATCCACAGATGCAATTGAAGTATTACTTGATGTCCATGAACCTCCTGACGTCATATCGCTTAAAGATATAGTTGCACCAACACAAACAGCACTTGTACCCAAAATTGAGGATGGAGTTGAAGGTACTGTATTTACATTTATTGTTGCAGTTGCATTTGAAGAACCACACATATTAGATAGTGTATATAATATATTTACAGTACCAACGCTTAAACCGTTTACAATTCCGGTACTGCCAACTGTTGCAATAGATGTATTGGAGCTACTCCATGCACCTCCTGTACTAATGTCGCTTAATGTAATAGTAGAACCTGAACATACATTAGCAGAACCTGTAATGCCAGATGGTGCAGATGGTATTCCTATTACACTAACTGCATAACTTGTACTAGCACTACCACAACTATTAGTTATTGTATAATGTATATTTGTAGTACCTAAACCGGCACCATATATTTCGCCTGTATAAATGTCAACCCATACAATTGTTGCATCATCAGTACTCCAAGTACCTCCTGAAAGACCATTAAGCAAGGTTGATGTTGCACCTGAACAAATTGTTGAAGGTCCTGTAATAGTACCTGCAGATGGAACTGTAGTAACATTTATTGTTGTAGATGCAACATCAGTACCACATGCATTTGTATATGTATAATATATAGTAACCGTACCATTAGCAACGGCAGTTACTACACCACTTCCATCTACTGTAGCAGTAGCTGTATTGCTACTACTCCAAGAACCACCGCTTACTGCATCTGATAATGCTAATGTGGCACCTGGACATAAATCAACTGCACCGGTAATTGTGCCTGCATAAGGTAATGGTGTTACCGAAACTGAAGATGTACTTACAGTTGTAGCACATGCACCTGAATAAGCTGTAAACATATAGATACCAGCAGAACCGCTGTTTGCTGTTATTGCACTTGGGTTTTGATCGGTTGCTGAATATCCTGCAGGACCTGACCATGAAAAAGAAGTAGCTCCGCTTGCACTACCGGAAAGGGTTAAATTACTGCCTGAACAAACCGGAATTGGAGATGCAGATGCAGTAACACCTGTTGCAGGAGTACTTATAATAACCGAAGGAGTATATGCCGTGCTTGAACAAGCACCTGACCATACAGTTAAAGTATATACACCACCCGAACCTCCGTCTGTTGTAAACGGTGTAGGGTTTTGCATACTTGAAGCATACATTTCAGGCCCGGACCATGAATAACCGGTTGCTCCAGTTGCAATAGCATTTAATGTTAAATTACTACCGATACAAACCGGGTTTGTGGCGATATTGGCACTAATACTAGTTGCAGGACTGCTTACTGTAACTGTAGTTGTTGCTGTAATAACACATGGACCATGTGTTACTATTAAGGTATAAATACCACCCGAACCACCATCTGTTGTAAATGCAGAAGGGTTTTGAACTGATGCAGAATACATTTCAGGACCTGACCATGAATAAGTTGCACCTGAAATATGGCTACCATTTAATGTAATATTTCCTCCTACACATACAGGATTTGGTGATGCACTTGCAATAACAGTTTCTGGTGTTGAAATGCTAACAGAAGAGGAGTATGCAGTTGCAGAGCAACCTGCTGAACTGGTAGCAGTGAACGTATAAACACCACCTGAAGTACTTGAAGTAGTTAAAGTTGGGCTTTGTAAAGTTGATGTATATCCACCTGGACCATTCCATAAATAGGTTGTTGCACCTGTTACATTACCTGTAAGATTTAATGTGCTTCCAACACAAAGGTTAGTTGAAGATACATCAGCTGAAGAAATTGATGGGGGTGTAGCAATTGTAAAAACTACAGGGGCAACACCAGATAAGCTTTGCGTAACTCTACCATCGGTAACACTTACCAATGCATAAGTAGTGGTTGAAGTTAAAACTCCTGTACTTATTGTTGTTGTTCCCGTACTTGTAAAATTGTAGGTATTGGTTGCCCCATTAATAGTATATGTTACCGTAGAACCGGAAGTACCATTTAAAACAATATTAGTGCTGCTACCACTACAAACAGACGTTGAAGCCGTACCAAAACCGGCTGTAAATGGCGAAAATGTTAGCCCTTTAAATGCAGTATTTGTAGCAGCTGTTGCAAGGGTTGTAGCTGCTGCTCCCGCAGAACCTGTCTCTGTTACTTTTATAATTGTATTTGCTGATGCAACTGCCGTAGTTGCATAAATTATAGGCTGGGAACCGCTGTAATCAACTATTAGACTCCTGCATGCCGTACTGTTCAAAACATAGGTACGTGCATAGGTTGATCCTGATTTTGTACATTTTATAATACCTGCACCATCGTCTGCAATATACATTGTATTACCGTCCGGACTAATAGAAAAGCCATAAGAACTAGGACTTACAGTTGCAGCTGACATTAAGTAAGTTGTAGTTTGTGAGCCTGTAGTAGGAATACCCGAACCTAATTTACAAACACCTACTGATCCTGCAGTTGATGAAGAAAAATATAATTGACCATTGAAGATTTGTACGTTTCTTGTATTTATTGCTGTTGTAACTAATTGTGTACTGGAATTCATTAATTCAGTACCATTTGTGGGACCACCGGCAAAATAATTGGTACCATCTGCAATACCAGAACGGATATTATTAGCAGTATATGCTGTAGATGAAGATGCCGCAGCAGTTGCTGTACCGGATGAATTAATAGTATATAAAACCCTTGCTACAGAAGAAGATGCAGTGCCATTAACTGCAGAAGTACCTGAAACAGCATTGTAACCTACTACTACTACTCTGTCGTAATTTGTTGACATTGCCATTGCCCCTTCAGATGATGCAGAACCACTTTGCGTAATACATGGTGTTGAAGAAGAAGGTAGTGTTACACTATAGCCGGATGCAGTACCTGTAGTACTGTATTCTACCAATTTTAATGGTGCTGCTGCATTCGTCAAAGCAGTTGTACCGCCGGTGCCAACTTGTAGTACAGTAAGTTTACCGGCAGTAAACTGCCCATGTACATTACCAACAATTAACTGCATGGCGAGGCAAATGCAGCCAAAAGCAAGTAATTTGTTTTTAAAGATTGTTTTCATACAAATCATAAATTTTTATTTTTAGAGTGTGAATATACTTTCCGTTACATCAACTTTTTTCCTTTCTATATTACTAAATTGTTACCAAATTATTACCAAACATAGCATTAAATCATATACTACAATTATTATACAATATAATTTTGTAATGC
>CAIWXG010000051.1 GCA_903916555.1 uncultured Bacteroidota bacterium | reverse complement strand
TTGATTTGTTTGTAAATTAATAAAATATAGAATTTAGTTATTAAATTTTTTTAAGTTGTTTAGTGATGAAAAGATAATTGAAACTTTCAATTATTAATAAATCAAAATTCAAACATTGTAAAATGGCATTACGTAAATATAAACCGGTTACAGCCGGAACACGCTGGAGAATAGGTAACGCTTATGCAGAAGTTACCACTAACGAACCCGAGAAGAGTTTAGTAGAGGCGTATTTCAGTACAGGAGGTCGTAACGCACAAGGTCATCGCTCCATGCGTTACATTGGTGGCGGTAATAAGAGAATGTATCGTATTATTGATTTTAAACGCGATAAGAAGAACATTAAAGCTACGGTAAAAACGATTGAATACGACCCGAATCGTACTGCTTTTATTGCATTATTGTATTATTGTGATGGTGAAAAGCGTTATATTATTGCACCACAAGGATTGCAAGTAGGTACAGTAATAGAAAGTGGGGAGGGTGTAGCACCAGAGGTTGGTAATGCATTATTATTGAAGAATATGCCTTTAGGTACTGTTGTTCACAATATAGAATTACAACCGGGTCGTGGTGGTGCTTTAGCACGTTCTGCGGGTACTTATGCACAATTGAATGCAAAAGAAGAAAAATATTGCGTTTTAAAAATGCCGAGTGGTGAGTTGCGTAAGGTTTTAAGTACCTGTATGGCTACTGTAGGTATTGTTTCTAATAGCGACCATGCATTGGAATCAATGGGTAAAGCAGGAAGAAACAGATGGAAAGGTATTAGACCAAGAAACAGAGGTGTTGCAATGAACCCGGTAGATCACCCGATGGGTGGTGGTGAGGGTAAATCATCAGGTGGTCATCCTCGTAGCAGAAGCGGTAAATATGCTAAAGGTGAAAAAACACGTAGCAGAACAAAAGCATCTAATAAATTAATAATTCAAAGGAAAAACGGTAAAAAATTATAAATTTATTAGTAGTTTATTTTTAATGAACTCCTTGATTTAGAATAATAACAATCAAAAATATTAAATAGTCAATAGAAAATGGCTCGTTCGATAAAAAAAGGTCCTTATGTAGATGCAAAGTTAGGCCGTAAGGTATTAGCAATAGCAGAAGGCAAAGCAAAAAAAGGTGTTTTAAAAACTTGGAGTCGTCGTAGTACAATTACACCTGAGTTTGTAGGACAAACATTTGCTGTACATAATGGAAATAAATTTATACCGGTATATGTTACCGAGTATATGGTTGGTCATAAATTAGGTGAGTTTTCACCAACAAGAAATTTTAGAGGACATAGTGGTTCTAAGCAATAACCGGTATCAATTTCTGAAATTGAATAAAGTATATATTAATAAATATTAAACATTGGTAGTGTGTTAAACACACATACTGTCAGTAAAAAAATTATAAATAATGGAAGCTGTTGCCCGTTTACGGAATTTACCTACTTCGCCTCGAAAAATGCGTCTATTGGCTGATTTAATTCGTGGAAAAGACGTAGAAATAGCAATGAATACTTTGAAGTTTAGTACAAAGCACCCATCAGTGCCTTTAGAAAAATTACTTGTTAGTGCTATCACAAACTGGAAAGTAAAAAATGAAGGTGTTGATATTGCTGATGCAAAACTTTTTGTGAAAACAATATTTGTTGATGGTGGAAGAGTATTAAAGCGGATGCGTCCGGCACCACAAGGTAGAGCATACAGAGTGCGTAAACGTAGCAACCATGTAACTCTAATTGTAGATAGCAGAGTTAATAATATAGTTGAGGAAGTAAGTGAAGTAACAGCAGAATAAAATAAATAATAGTTTCTTTGTTTATATAAAACGTAGAAAATAAATTTTTAATAACTTAATAGTTAAAAATGGGTCAGAAATGTAATCCAATAGGTAACAGGTTGGGAATCATCAGAGGATGGGACTCAATGTGGTATGGCGAAAAGAAAGACTTTGGTCAGAAACTAGTTGAAGACCATAACATTCGCAATTACCTTAATGCACGTATCAATAAAGGTGGTATAAGCCGTATAGTTATTGAACGTACACTTGGTAAGCTGATAGTTACTATCCATACTTCAAAACCGGGTATTATTATTGGTAAAGGCGGTACTGAGGTTGATAGGATAAAGGAAGAACTTAAAAACCTTACTAAGAAAGAAGACGTACAAATTAATATCATGGAAATACGTCGTCCGGAATTAGATGCAATGATAGTTGGTGAAACTATTGCTCGTCAAATTGAGGGACGTGTAAGTTACAAACGTGCTATTAAAATGGCTATCTCAACTGCAATTCGTATGGGTGCAGAAGGGATAAAAATAAAAGCAGGTGGTCGTCTTAATGGTGCGGAAATAGCTCGTTCGGAAGAATTTAAACAAGGTCGTACTCCATTACATACTTTCCGTATGGATATTGATTATGCATCTGTTTACGCTATGACTGTATATGGTAAAATAGGCTTAAAAATATGGATTTGTAAAGGTGAAGTTTTAGGTAAGCGTGATTTGAATCCTAACTTCTCTGCTAATTCTGACAATCGGGGTAATCGCCCAACTGGTAGTTTTCCTAATGCAGAGGGTAGTAGAGGTGGAGATAGAGAGCGTTTAGGTAATGACCGTGGTGGTGAAAGAGGCGGGAATGATAGAAGAGGTGGCGGACAAGGTGGTGGAGACCGTAGAAACAGTGGAGGTGGTGGACAAAGCGGTGGTAATCGTGGTGGTGGACAAGGCGGTGGAAATAGAGGTGGCGGACAAGGTGGTAATAGAGGCGGAAGTGGTGGAAGCCGTCCAGGTGGACAAGGTGGTCCGGTTAGAAGGTAAATAATATTTTTTTAGAATACTTTAATAAAAATTTGTAACAATGTTACAACCAAAAAAATCAAAACATCGTAAGGCGCATAAAGGTAGAATTAAAGGAAATGCACAGCGTGGAGCTATGATTTCATTTGGTTCATTCGGACTAAAGGCTTTAGAACCTATTTGGCTTACTAATCGTCAAATAGAAGCTGCCCGTCAGGCAATGACACGCCACATGAAACGTGAAGGTAATGTGTGGATACGTATTTTTCCTGACAAACCAATAACTAGAAAACCTGCTGAAGTGCGTATGGGTAAAGGTAAAGGTAATCTAGAGTTTTGGGCTGCCGTAGTAAAACCGGGATTAATTATGTTTGAGCTTGATGGTGTACCACAACAGGTAGCACGTGAGGCATTAGAACTGGCATCGCAAAAACTTCCTATAAAAACGAAGTTTGTAGTAAGACATGACTATGCAGGTGCGTAATTAAGAAATTTAAATAATAGAAAATTTATCTTAAATAAAGATAATACTAAATACAATGGCAAAAGCAACAAAGGCGAAAATTGAGAATTATCGCTTATTAGATAAAGAAGCGTTAGATGGGAAGATTGCAGATGATGAATTGCGTTTAAAGAAAACAAAATTTAGTCATGCGGTTAATCCGATTGAAAATCCGCTGATTATTAAACAACAAAGACGCGATATTGCTCGGTTGAAAACGGAACAGCGCAAAAGAATATTAGGTTTATAATAAAATTATAGATGTCAATTATGACGGTTGAACGTAAAAGTAGAAAAACCCGTATAGGGGTAGTAAGCAGTAACAAGATGAATAAAACCATTACAGTTATTGTTGAGCGTAAAGTAAAACACCCCATTTATGGTAAGTTTTTGAAAAAATCATCAAGCTTTCATGCTCATGATGAGTTAAATACTGCCGGTAGTGGAGATGTAGTAAGAATTATGGAAACACGCCCGTTAAGTAAAACAAAACGTTGGCGCTTGGTAGAAATTATTGAAAAAGCTAAGTAATTATTTAAAATGATACAACAAGAATCCCGGCTCAATGTAGCCGACAACAGTGGTGCGAAAGAAGTGCTTTGCATACGTGTTTTGGGCAATTCGGGACAAGATTATGCAGGAATAGGCGATAAAATCGTTGTAACTGTAAAAGATGCCATTGCTGGTGGAGGTACAAAGAAAGGAACTGTTTCTAAAGCAGTTATTGTACGTACTAAAAGTAAGCTACGTCGTAGAGATGGTTCTTATATAAGTTTTGATGATAATGCCGTGGTTTTACTGAATAATTCCGACGAGCCAAGAGGTACGCGTATTTTTGGACCAGTAGCTCGCGAACTACGTGATAAAGGTTATATGAAAATAGTTTCATTGGCACCTGAAGTATTGTAATAATTGTTGTACCTTTGCAGCCCGAAATCAAGGGATGTATAGCAAACAACTTAATTCATAGAAATTATGAAAAAAAGATTTAAACCGAAGTTTAATATTAAGAAAGGTGATAACGTGGTTGTTATTGCCGGTGATGACAAGGACCGTAATAGTCCACATAAAGTACTTGCAATTAATACAAATGAGAATCCTGAAAAAGTAAGGGTACTCGTTGAGGGTGTTAATATAGTTACTAAACACTTAAAACCAAATGCACAATACCCGCAAGGAAGTATAGTAAAGGAGGAAGCTCCTATTCATATTTCCAATTTAATGTTGTGGGATGAAAAAGCAAAAGTTCCTGTAAAAATCAGGCGCGAACGGACAGAAACAGGTTTTGTACGAATTTCAAAAAAATCAGGGGAGGCAATTAAATAATGGCAACTATAGTTACATACAGCCCGAGATTACAAAAAAAGTATAGGGATGAAGTGGTACCCGCACTGATGAAAAAATTCGGGTATAAAACAATTATGCAATGTCCGCGTTTGGTTAAAATATGCCTTAATCAAGGTGTAAAAGGATCAACTTCAGACAAAAAGCTTATTGATGAAGCAATAAATGAAATGACTACTATTACTGGTCAGAAAGCAATTTCTACCGTATCAAAAAAAGACATTTCTAACTTTAAACTAAGAAAAAACATGCCGATTGGTTGCAGAGTAACTTTGCGTCATGTAAAAATGTATGAGTTTTTAGATCGTTTTATTGCTGTTTCTTTACCAAGGGTACGCGATTTTAAAGGTATCAGTGAAAAAGCATTTGATGGTAGAGGCAATTACTCATTGGGTATTACCGAACAAATTATTTTCCCTGAGATTAATATAGATAAGATTTCACGTATTAGTGGTATGGATATTACTTTTGTAACTACTGCACGCAACAATGAAGAGGCGTATGAGTTATTAAAAGAATTAGGAATGCCTTTTACGGGTATGGTTAAAACCGGTGGTGAAAAAGTTGCATCTTAAAATAAAATAATTACAGATATATTATATGGCAAAAGAATCAATAAAGGCCCGTCAACGTAAGCGTGAAAAAATGGTTGCTAAGTATGCTGTTAAGCGTGCAGCGCTAAAAGCAGCAGGTGATTATGAGGGTTTAGATAAACTCCCGAAAAATGCATCGCCTGTTAGGCTGAAAAATCGTTGTCAACTTACAGGGCGTCCAAGAGGATATATGCGATATTTCGGTGTATGTCGCAATGTTTTTAGAGATATGGCATTAGATGGTAAAATACCCGGAGTTCGTAAAGCAAGCTGGTAAAACTGTTCGGTGATATACTAAATTATAGAGCCGAATGGAAAATTTAGTTTCAAAGTCGGAATAACTACTCTGATACTCGTAACAATATTTTTTACAACAATTTAAACATAACAATGGTAACAGATCCAATAGCAGATTTTTTAACTCGTATCCGTAACGCCCAAATGGCGCGTCACCGCATTGTTGATATACCTGCATCAAATGTAAAAAAACGTATTGCAGAAATTTTATATGAAAAAGGATATATCCTTAAATATAAATTTGAAGAGGATAATAAGCAAGGCATTATTAAAATAGCTTTAAAGTATGATCCTCAAACAAAGGAGCCTGCTATTAAATCGTTAGAACGTATCAGTCGCCCGGGTCTTCGTCAGTATGCAAAACCAACTGAGATTCGTGCTGTACAAAATGGTTTAGGTATTGCAATTGTTTCTACTTCTAAAGGTGTAATGACTGATAAAGAAGCAAGAACACAAAATGTAGGTGGAGAAGTAATGTGTAATATATATTAATATAATTAAATAATTTTTTAGTTGACAATATAAAGTTTTCTATACGGTAACTGAAAACAACTGAAAGAATCAAAAACAAAGAATATGTCGCGTATAGGTAAAAAGCCGGTAAATATTTTAGCTGGTGTAACGGTTAAAGTAACTCCTGCCAATGAGATTGTTGTAAAAGGTCCCAAAGGAGAATTAAAACAATTAATTGACAGAGATATTAAGATTGTTGTTAATAATGATGCTGTTTTAGTTGAAAGACCAACAGATCAAATTCGTCATAGAGCATTGCATGGTCTTTATAGATCACTAATTGCAAATATGATGACAGGTGTAACAACAGGTTTTAAAAGAGAATTAGAGTTAGTGGGGGTTGGTTATCGTGCTGCTGTTACCGGTCAATTAATTGATTTGGCATTAGGATATTCACATAATATTATTTTTGAAGTGCCTAATGAAGTAAAGCCTACTGCAACTGCTGAAAAAGGTCAAAATCCAAGAATTATTTTAGAATCAAACGACAAGCAATTATTAGGTCAAGTTGCAGCTAAATTACGTAGTCTCCGTAAACCGGAACCATACAAAGGAAAAGGTGTTAAGTTTTCTGATGAGGTTGTACGTCGTAAAGCAGGTAAAGCAGCAGGAAAATAATAATATTATTTTATTGTTTCTAAAAAGGTTATATAATAAATTAATTCCGGTAACCACTTTAATTTTGAAGTGAGTCCGTAAAAACTGAGATAAAATGTCACAAGATTTAAAAGTAGTTCGTCGCCAGAAATTACGTTGGCGCATACGCAGAAAAGTTCATGGTACTGCAATAAGACCAAGATTATCGGTTTTTCGTAGTAATAAGGACATATATGCACAATTAATAAATGATGATAATGGCATGACAATTGTTTCATGCAATTCTCGTCAAGGAGAAATAGCTGCAGTAACCGGTGTTAAGACTATTAAATCTGCTGAAGTTGGTAAGGTAATAGCAAGAAAAGCTAAAGAATTAGGAATCAATACTTGCGTGTTTGATAGAGGTGGTTATTTGTATCATGGGAGAATTAAGGCGGTTGCTGATGGAGCTCGTGAGGGTGGATTAATTTTCTAATTCTTTTTTATAAAAGTTACAATAGTTAGTATCAGTTTAAAATAATATTTTAGATAATTTAATAATAAAAATTATCTTTGATGATAATTAATAAAAAATGGCAAAGACAATTTTAAATAGAGTAAAAGGTGGCGACATAGAACTTCACGAAAAAGTTGTTGCAATCAATCGTGTGGTAAAGACAACTAAAGGTGGTCGTGCGTTTAGTTTTTCTGCTCTTGTTGTTGTAGGGAATGGAAATGGAGTAGTTGGTCATGGTCTTGGTAAAGCAAAAGAAGTTCAAGAGGCAATAACTAAAGGAATTGATGATGCGAAAAAGAACTTAATTAAAGTTCCAATTATGCATGGTACAATACCACATGAACAATTAGCTAAAGAAGGTGCTGCTAAAGTATTTATTAAGCCAGCTGCGCATGGTACAGGTGTTATAGCAGGTGGTAGTATGCGTGCCGTATTAGAAGCTGTGGGTATTACAGATGTTCTATCTAAATCATTAGGTTCTGCTAATCCGCATAATGTAGTTAAAGCTACATTTACTGCCTTAGCAATGTTGCGTGAACCTATACAAGTAGCAAGAGAAAGAAATATTAATCTTAAAAAAGTATTTAACGGATAATTTTAATTGTATATAAATATACATTAAAATTCAATAAATATTATTAGATTATTTTTTTATATTCATTTTTTAGTTTTAAATATTATGTCAAAAATAAAAATTACACAGGTTAAAAGCGGTATTGACCGTATGGAAAGGCAAAAACGTACGCTAAGAGCATTAGGCTTGCGTAATGTATTGGCTAGTGTAGTTGTTGAAGAAACACCTCAAATAAAGGGTATGGTTAAAACTGTGCATCATTTGGTTACTATCGAAAATGTTTCTGATACATACGAAATTGAAAAGAATAAAAATAAAGGCTATACAATAATAAAAGCCGGAGTTTAATTTTTTTATTATTTTTTTAATAATTATTTTTTTATATAATTTGCGAGCGGTTATACATTCCGCGCAAGTTCAAAAATTGTAAAAATATGCAACTACACA
>CAIWXG010000050.1 GCA_903916555.1 uncultured Bacteroidota bacterium | reverse complement strand
TTACCTTACCATTAATATTACTAATTTATTAACTATTATAAAAGGTGTCTCCCTCAAACGCACTGCAGGTAAAGATTATGACCAATTAATAATTTTTTATAACGTGTTTTGTGAATAATCCAGGTTAATAGCTTCATTTTATTTTTAGTTATTGTAAAAATTGATTTACAAAAATATGACTTATTCGATGAATTAATTATAAATGCATTCTATTTGATATTTTTTCATTCATTTTTTTGCAGTTTTGAAAACTGCACTATTTAGCCTTCTCCTTAAAATACATTACAACCGGAAAGTGGTCGCTAAAACCATTCAACCAATGATTACCTATGAACGAGCGTAGCGGTGTACCTTCTTTTCCTTTACGATGCACACATAAAAAATCAGGTCTATATATAATTGCTTCTTCATATTGCAATACTGCGTTTTGTGACATGTTTCCTGAAATAATAATTTGGTCAAATAAATTCCATGTTTGTCCATATTTTTCTGTTCCGAATCCGACTTTGTATAATGATAAATATGGATTGTAAAATTGATTTACTTGTTTTAATTCACCGGCTTTTAGTATTTCATTTAAGCTTTTGTCTGTTGGGTTATCATTAAAATCACCCATAACAATAATATTGGCGTTGGGATTGTTTTTCAAAATAGAATCCGTTTTGTTTTTAAGAGTTTGTGCAGCTTTTATTCTTTTGGGTTCACTTAGCTCAGCCCCGTCTGTTCTTGATGGCCAATGGTTTACAAATACATGAATAGTGTCTTTTTTTAGTATGCCATATACATGCAATAGATCTCTTGTGTTTTCTTTGCCTCCTAAGCCGGTAATGTTAATAGGAATTGTTTCTGACGATAAAACATGAAAGTAGCTATTATTATATAATAGTGCAACATTTATACCTCTTTCGTCATTGCCCTCATAAAGTATATATTTGTAATTAAGTTTTATGATTTCCGGTTGATGTACTAAATCATACAATACGGTTCTGTTTTCTATTTCAGCTAAACCAATAATTGCGGGATAGGTATTGTTTTTATCATCTTCCAAGCTTTGTATTACGGTAGCTATATTTCGTAATTTTTGAGCATACATTTTTGTATTATAGTTGTATTTTCCGGTAGGGGTAAATTCGCTGTCATTCTTTAAAGGGTTGTGAATTGTATCAAAAAAATTTTCACAATTATAAAAACAAATAATCGTTTTATTTATAAATTTATTATTGGTACAGGCAATTAAAAACAGGGATACTAAAAATAGAAAAAGTTTATTTATCATTCATAAAAATTTAATAAAGGTATTTACTTAGAATTGAAATAAAAACAGTTACTTGCAGACAATTAAAAATAATTTTATGGGAATGAACCACGCTTACATAGCAGAGCTTCAAATGGAGGCTGCCAATACTCGCAAGATGCTTGCAGTAGTACCAACAGATAAAAACGACTTCACACCTCATGAACATTCCATGAATTTGGGTCGTCTTTCTACACACGTTGCAGAATTACCAAGTTGGGTATCGTTTACAATGGCTGCCGATGAACTGGATTTGGCAAAAATGGAATATAAGCCAACATTGGCTACAAGTACTGAAGAATTATTGGCAAAACACGATGCAGCAGTGGCTCAAGCTATTGCTTCGTTAGAATCTGCTACCGATGAAGATTTACATAAAATGTGGACTTTGCGCCGTGGCGACCATGTAGTATTTACTTTACCTAAAATGGTAGTTTTACGTTCTATGGCTTATAATCATATTTACCATCATCGTGGTCAATTAAGTGTTTATTTACGACTTTTAGGTGTTGCTTTCCCGGGTATGTACGGCCCAAGTTATGATGACAGTGTTGCTGCAAAAGCTGCTGCAATGGCTGCATCTAATTAGTATTGACTTATTTCTTATTTTTAAAAGGCGGCTAATTAGCCGCCTTATTTCGTTTATATATTTCTTAATTGCCAATTCGGAAAATGAGAGCTTTGACTGTGTTATTTTATAGCTTTGTTTATATATCAAAACCCAAAAAACGATTTATAAATACCTCTATTTTTACTTTTTGTGGTATTTGTGAAAAAAAAATTTGTAATTACAATAATTTGGCATAAATTTACTACCTAAGAATATTACTTGTAATAAAATTATCTAATGGGCAATTTGTCCGTTAGATAATTTTATTATCTTTTTTGTACAAAATAAAATATGCATTATATGAAAAAAGGTATTTTACTTCTGATTTCATGTTTTTATTTAAGTCTGGGTTATTCTCAAACTTACACATTTAGTTATACCGGTAGTTTACAAACATGGACTGTGCCAAGTGGTGTTACAAGTATTACCGTTGATGCCCAAGGAGCAAAAGGTGCTGGTGTTGCCGGTTATTCTTATGGCTACCAAAGTGTTGGTGGTTGCGGCGGTAGAGTACAAGCAACTTTGACAGTTACTCCGGGCGATGTTTTAAATATTGTAGTTGGGGGGCAAGGTAGTTATACCACCGGTGCAGGTGGCTATGGCGGCGGCGGTAGTGATGGGTATTGGTCTGGTTCTTGGCCTGGAGCAGGTGGTGGCGGTGAGTCTAATATAAAAGATGGAACAGCCTCTTTAGACTTACTACATGCCGGTGGTGGTGGTGGTGGTGGCGGTGATATTTCTCCTTATGACCCGGGTGGTGCAGGTGGCGGCTTAACAGGTGCAAACGGTGGTTCGAATATATGTTCTACTACCGGTGGTGGCAGGGGTGGTACAGCAGGAGCCGGTGGTGCTGGTGGTACCTGTTATTCTTATACAGGTGGTGCGGGTTCTTATAGTACCGGGGGCATAAGTTCAACAATTGGTTCCGGTGGCGGCGGTGGTGGCTACCATGGTGGTGGTGGTGGTGCTTATGGCGGTGGTGGCGGCGGCGGCTGCTCTTGGACCAACTCTACTTATGCGTCCACTGTTACACATACTCAAGGTTATAATTGCGGTTCAAACGGTATTGTAATTATTACTGTTGCCAATTGTACCGGTACACCCACAGCTGGTACTGTTACTGCTTCCGTATCAACCGGTTGTGGCAGTTATACGTCTATTTTAACCCTAACCGGTGCTACCAGCAGTGGTTCAATAACCTATCAATGGCAATCTTCTACCGATGGTATTACATGGACAAATATTACTGGTGCTACTACTACAACCTATACTACAACAGTAACTGCAAATACGTATTATCGTTGTGTAGTTACTTGCACTACCAGTGGTTTAAGCTCCACTACATCTTCACTTGAATTGTTATATAATCCTTTCCCATCTGGTATTACAGGTACTACAACTGTTTGCGTTGGTTCTACTGTAATACTTAGTGATGTAACTACCGGTGGCATATGGACAAGCAGCAGTGCTAATGCAACTGTTGGTTCTACTACGGGTATTGTAACCGGAGTAACAGCCGGCACAGCAACAATCACTTATACATTAACTACTTCAGGTTGTTATGTTTCTATACCCATTACTGTAAATGCAGCACCTACTGCTATTATGGGTACTACTACTGTTTGTGTAGGCGGTACAAGCACTTTGAGTGATGCAATTAGTGGTGGTACTTGGAGCAGTGTAAGCACGGGTGTGGCTATAATTGGCTCAACTACCGGCTTGCTTTCCGGTATCAGTTCGGGTACAAGTATTATTTCTTATGTTTTAAGTAGTGGTTGTTATGCAACAACAACAGCTACTGTTAACCCGGGTGCAGGTACGATTACGGGACCTACATCTGTGTGCGAAACAAGTACAATAAGCCTTACAGATGTAACTACAGGTGGTACATGGAGTGCAACCGGGGGAGCCACCGTTGGTGCTACTACAGGTATTGTAACGGGGGTAACAGCGGGTACGGCA
>CAIWXG010000049.1 GCA_903916555.1 uncultured Bacteroidota bacterium | reverse complement strand
GTAAAGTCCTGATAGCAAATCAAAATTACTTATTTGATGCAAAATTTGGTCTTCGCCACCAATTGTAATTGGCACAATAATTTCTTTCGGGCTATATATTCTTATATAACAAGTTGCAGAATCTCCTTTATTTAAATTGATGTCGTATAAATAAAATTGGTTTTTATATTGCCGTTTATTTATAGGCATGGCTTCTAATGTATTATTAATGTCTATTCTCTTGTCATTATATAATACAAAAAAGGAAACATTGTCTATGGTAGGGTTTTCAATATTCAGAACTAATTTATTGTATTGCGAATTATTTACAATGTTGAATTTTACCCAATTATAATTATCTGATATCCCAAAGTTTATTTCCTGTGTTTTATTAGGTTTAAATAAATGGGGGAGATTTTGTAGTTCTAAAAAGCTTAAACTTTTACTACTATCTTGAAAGATAAAAACTTGATTACTAAAATAATTTTTGTAAAATTGGTTATCTACATTAATTACTTCTTGGGCTGCAAGTTTAAAGCCTGCAAATAAGAAACATAATGAAAATAAAATATTTTTCAAGTAATTTATCATTTAATAATATTTTTTATTATCCCGGAATTGTACCAATCATTTATATTTTGAATTTCTAAATTAAAATTTAATATTAAGTCTTTATTTTTTAAGGTTTCATTTTTTATCTGGTTAGGATTCATTCTTAAATCAAAAATACTATTTCTTTCGTCCTCATTCGCTTTACTTAATATAGTTACATCTTCTAAAATCATTGCAGTAGCTACCAAATCTAATTTAGGATAATAAAATGTTCCATTTTTGCCAACATTATATAAAATAGTATATCCCACATTTTCTGCCATACTAATAGTGTAAGGCGCACATAAAGCAAATAAAGACTGTAGCTGTATTTGGCTTGAAATAGCGACACATGCTCTTGTTAAAAAAACACTGCCAATACCCATACCTGCTACTTCTCTTGAATTCCATAAACCACAAATTTCTCCGGTTCCATTGTCAGCATATTTTTTTATAGTCCCATAAATACTATCATCTAAATAACCTGTTGCCTCTTCTATAGGCAAAGGCTGCCTTCCCTCTGCCACATGTACTATAGCACCTCCCAGAACTTTATTTGTTTCAATATTTTCAACTATAATAACAAATACCGCAGAGTTTTCCATCCATTCATCTTTAGAAGAAGTAATTTTTTTTACACCTATATTTTCAAGCACAGCCCTATGCCCTAACATGAATTTTTTACATGCATCTAAATCATCAATTGCTCTGAATGCTCGAAGTTTTATCATTTCAATCTAAATCAAAAAATAGTTCATTCATTGGTTTTCTTAATGACCGTGTTCCTATATCGTCTGCAATTGATAACTTCATTATAAAAACCTCTGAATTAGCAGTGCCTTTATTATTTTCAGGCTCAAATATATCAATAAAACTTTTTCTTAATTCTTTTAATTCTTTTATAATATGTGGTGGAAATCCTTTCCCTTCACCATGTATTAAGCGACTGAAAAAGAAGACTGATGATAAGAAAGGATGCACAGAAACTCCTTTCATATTCGCAAAAATCCAAGCTTTTTCAATTGTTTTTCCTGCCAAAATTAGTTCTTTTGGGTTAAATTCCGGTATTGTAAATATTAATATTGCGGATGCTGCATTAATAGCATTTATAGATAATTTCATAAATGCATCTCCTTTATCCCATTGTGAAAGTAAGCTGACAGCCTTCCAGTCTTTTGCAATACTTAAACCAGCTATTTCGCTTTGTTTTATGTCAACTGTCGTCAGGTCTATGCCATCGTTATCATTTTTTGCTTGTTCTGAGTTCCATTTTATTTCATTATAAAACTCCTCATGTCCTTGTTCGTGTAGCACTCTTATTTTATCGCAGCCTGCTATTATTTTACCCAATTCATCTAACTCTTGTTGTTTATCTAAAATATAAAGTTTCACATTGCTTTCTTTTTCAATAATGCTTTGCAATTGTAAGAAAAAGTCGGGGTCTAAACTTTTTTTAATTCCTAATTTTCTGTTTGTAAATCTTTTATGTAGATTTTCTGCTATGCTTTGTGTCGTATTATCTATAGGATGTTTTAAAATATTAAAACTTATTACTGCTGCTAATGTTTGTTCTTCTTCAATTGGAAAAAAGCGTACTGTATCTTCCAAATTTAGCAAATTAGCTTGTAAATGAATGTTTTCTAAAGCAGCGCCTAAAGACATAAAAGAACCCATGCCTTCATAGTCGCCCCATGACCAAGAACGATACCTGTCGTGAAATAAAAATAGGTTGTTATTATAATAAGCCCATTTCCAAGGTTGGTTATTACCTGCTGAAGGGGCTATTATTGCTGCTTCTATTATTTTATTTATTTGATTTTTTGTAGTTTGGAAATCTGCAATAGGTATTTTTTGTGAATATAAGTTTACAATTCTTTTTATTTCCTCTTTTTCTATTGGTTCAAAAGGATTGCTAATAGTTTTGGTTACTTTTTTGTTTTCTGTATTTTCTTTGTCAGCTATCAATTCATCGAAATCAACATAATATCTGCCGGAGTCATGTAATTGATTCAGGAATATTCTACGTACTACATCGGTTGTTAATGCCCCACCTAATGCTACCGAAGAAGCCAATTGCGGCCAGGTACTTATACTTTGTTCTACTTCTATCATAGATGCTTTTAAGCGAGTGGAAATACTATCAATACCTACCATTTTTAATATGTATGGCACTTTATCTTCATTGGTTAAGCCTTTTATATTTTTTGGGTCAAGTCCTACAGCCAAACCATGCAAAATTAATCTGTCAGGTTCTAAATCAAAACGTTCTATATCTAACATTCCCCTGTCGTTAGTATCCATTACAACAGGTATTTTAAGCTCTTTCGCTTTATATCTTGATAATATTTTAATGTCAAGACCATCGCATACCTCTACTAATAAATCTATTTTACCGTTTTTTGTAAAAAAGTCATCAATATTTTCGGTAGTAATACCATCGCTAAAAATTTGTACATCAAAGTAGGGGTCTATCTCCATAATTTCTCTGGCAGCAATTACGGTTTTATTTAAACCTATATTGGCAACCCCTGTTCGTATTCTATTAAGATTGCTCAAATCGGCAGTATCAAAATCAGCTAATCTTAAATGTCCGCAGGTGCGTTCCATTACTATTGTTAAGGTTATAGCTTGCCCCACCGACAAACCGATTATTCCTATTGTTTTATTGGCAAGAAGCGTTTGTTCTTGTTCTGTAATTTTATATTTGTTTCTATTTGTTCTTAAAAAAACGAATTCTTTTTCATCAAGTATATGCACTAGAATATTACTCCATGGGTAATAAACCCAAACACCATATTCAAAAACAGGTATATTATTTAAATGTATTTTAATTTTAGCATCAATTTCCTGTTGGCTTAGTCTGCTACCCGGATTCAGGGTTTTAATTAATTCTTTTAATTGATGTTGAATTGTATCAAAAATTTTTATTTCAGGTTGTGATTTCAGTAGGTCAAGAAGCTTTTCTTTTGCTTCTTCATTTTTAACTCTAAAAAAATGAGGTTGGTAACTATTCTTTAATTCTGTTGTTTTATCAATTCTGTTATTTAAGTTATTTATTAAAAGACTTTGTATATCTGTCATATAAAATATTTTTTTGTTTTTAAAAAATAAACGAATTTTGCAAAGAATGTATTTTACTTATTTTCAAAAAATAATATTAATTTCACTTTAAAATGCTTATATATAGCTAATTATATTTGTTGAATTGTATTAATATAAAAAAAGAAACAATAAATAATAAATATGTAATTTTTTATACAATTGTAAACGGTTGAAAAAGAACTGAATAAGTTTTTAATTCTCTTTTTAAAAATTTACTAAGTTTGTATTATTAATGCTAATGCTAAAATAGGAAAAATAAATGAACGAAAATAAAATTACCATTTTATATGTAGATGATGAGCAAAATAACCTTGTTTCTTTTAAGGCTGTATTTAGAATTAAATATAAAATTTTAACGGCTATAAGTGGGGAAGAAGCTATAAAAATATTAATGAAAAACACTGTAAATATTATTATTACAGACCAACGAATGCCAAACATGACCGGAGTAGAATTTTTAGAAAATATACTAACTGATTATCCCGACCCTATTAGAATATTGCTTACCGGTTATGCAGATATGAATGCTGTTGTAGATGCGGTAAACAAAGGGAAGATATTTCATTATTTATCTAAGCCATGGAACGAAGAAGAATTAGATTTGACCATTACGAAAGCTTACGAAGTTTATAAACATAGAATGGATGAAAAAGAAATGAATGAAAAATTAGGGCTTACAAATGAACAATTAGAGTTTTTATTAAGACAAAAATTATTGTCTTAATTTAGGGATAGAATAGTCGTTTGATATAGCGAATACTATAAATGTATATGGGTACTTTGTAATTAATTATGGTAAATTTAAGTGTAGTTATTATTACTTATAATGAAGAAATAAATATTTTTCGCTGTCTTCAATCTTTAAAAGGCATTGCCGAAGAAATAATAATTGTAGATAGCTTTTCTACAGACAAAACAATTGAAATAGGAACTGCTTTTAATGCTAAAATAGTTTTTAATACGTTTCATGGTTATGCTCTCCAAAAACAATTAGGTGTAATGGAAGCAAGCAATGATTTTATTTTATCGTTAGATGCAGATGAGGAGTTGACAGCCGAACTAAGGTTAAGTATTTTAGAAATAAAAAAAAATCCTCTTTTACATGCTTATAAACTTGCTCGGCTTACCAACTATTGTGGTAAATGGATAAAACATTGCGGTTGGTATCCTGATTATCAAATTAGATTATTTGACAGAACAAAAGGAGCTTGGGCATTAAATAAAGTACATGAAAGTTGGCAAACAAAAGATAAAAACAGTAAATTAGGCATATTAAAAGGTGATTTACTTCATTATAGTTACCATAGCATTAGCCAACATATTGCTAAAATTGAAAAATATTCTGAATTATCAGCAAGAGATGCCGTTGAAAAAGGAAAAAATGCAAGCATTTTAAAAATATTTTTTTCGCCTAAGTGGCACTTTTTTTCAGAATATATTCTAAAATTAGGCATTTTAGATGGTTTTTATGGATATATTATTTGTAAAATGTCAGCCTATTCTGCTTTTTTAAAATATACAAAGATAAGACTTTATAAAAAAATGTGATTTTTATATGAAAAATTATTATTCTAAGAAAATTATAACATAAAATTTTTTTTTTAGATTGTTTTTTATAAAAAGTCTATTTACTTTTGTCAAAATTATAAAAACATGAAAAAAATCTTCTCTACAGTTCTTGCCCTTCTTATGTTGGGTTCTTTAAGCTTTGCACAAGATGCTGCAAAAAAAGCACCTGCAAAAGCAAAAACTGAAAAAACTGCTCCTGAAGCAAAAACAGGTGGCGAAAAAAAGGCTAAAAAAGCGAAAGCTCCAAAAACAGCAAAAGCTGATGAAGCTAAGCCGGTAGATGCTAAAAAAGCAGATACAAAAAAAATGGAAACTAAAAAAGCTGAGCCAAAAGCTGATGCTAAAAAAGCTAAATAGTATTAATTTTATTTCTATTTGGAAAATTTATAAAAGCCCCATTAGGGGCTTTTATTGTTAAATATAACAATGAATATCTTATATAAGTTGTATAATAAGCTTTCTAATTTACATGTAAGTTTCCTTTTGTTTGTTGCAGTATCTTTTTTTTGTGCTCAAACTACCATGGCACAAATAATAACTGATACTCTTCCGGAATTTAATAAAATTGGCTTTCAGGAAAAATTGAAGTTGAAAAATAAGAATTCATTTTTTGCCGGACAAAAAATAATAAATATAGACAGTACACTTCTGCAACAATACCAACTACAAAATATGTCTAATTTGTTAAGCCAGCAAGTTCCGGTTTTTGTAAAATCTTATGGTTTTAACAGCTTAGCTACTATTAATTTCAGAGGCTCGTCTGCAGCACAATCGCAAGTACTCTGGAACGGTGTACCTATACAAAATGCTGCTTTAGGTATTGCAGATGTTTCTACATTACCTGTTTTCTTTGCAGATAATATAAGTATAATATATGGTGGGGCAGGTGCATTATTGGGCAGTGGTAATGTGGGGGGGGCATTAATTATAGAAAATAATGTCCCAGTTTTTGATACAATGTTAAAGTCTGTATCTGTCAATTTCGGATTTGGGAGCTTTCAACAATATATTGGTGGTATAAAAGCAAACATTATTCATAAAAATTGGAATTTTTCTACTACTATTTTTACACAGTCCGGTATTAATAATTTTCAATTTATTAATAATCAAAATCAGAAACAAATTATTAATAATAATAAATTACAAAGCATTGCATTTACTACTAATGTAAGTTATAAGTTTACCGAAAATAGCATTTTTTCATTTTCTGCATGGGTGCAACAATATAATAGACAAATTCCACCAGCTTTATCCGAAAATTTTTCAGATAAAAACCAAATGGATGCTTCCATTAAATTAGTAGCTAATTGGGGTAACAAAAATTGGTATGCAAAAACTTCTTTTATTAAAGATGAAATAAAATATGATGATGATACTATTTTATTACATACAAATAATTTTGTTTATCAGTATTTTCAGGAATTCGGTTGGCAAAAAAAAAGTGAGAAATTTGGAACATTATTAATTTTCAGTCCTTTGCAAATTTCTTACATGTATTTGCCCAATACAAATGCATATAAGCAACAATCAAAAATTGCTCTTTGTGCCGCATGGGAGAAAAAACTTTTGAATGAAAATGCAGATTTTGCTTTAAATACAAGGGCAGAACAAATAAACAATCAAAATTTATTTTTACCTGGTGCAAGTATCTCTTATAAAATACAGAAATGGTT
>CAIWXG010000048.1 GCA_903916555.1 uncultured Bacteroidota bacterium | reverse complement strand
TAGATGTAAAAGTACCATTTGCAGCACCTAAACACGTTAAAGTTGGCGATAAGATAGTTGTACCCGGGCCTGCTATGGTATTGGCTAATACTGCTGCCGTTTGATTGGGATTTACAACCAACTGACAAGCGCCCTTGTTAACAAACAAAGTAAATAGAAAAGCAACTAGAATTGTAAATTTAATAGGATATAAAAATCTTCTCATGAAATTATATTTTATATAGAGTAAACTATTACTGTATTCAAATAAAGTTACAAAGTAATGGTTCTAATATTATTACAATGTTATTTTATTATGATATTTTTATTTTTTAGGGTAATATTTCTAATATGTAACTATTCAGATTCCATAAAATTAATCCCGTCTGTACGGGCGGACCTACGGGATTTTGAAAAGGGAAAATTTATTTTTTATTTTGCATAACTGAATAGTTACCTAATATGTAACTATGAAGATTCTAAAAAAATGTTACATATAAATAGCAGCATTTTTTAGAGTATTGATAAATCATATTAATAGGTATCGTGATAATGAGGATACGGAACAAATGATTTAGACCAAGTTCTATGTCTTTGTTTTTTAGTGCCGGGATTACCATGCCAGCTTTTTCTTGCACGGTAGTTGTAGCCATATGGTATGCCCCAATCGTTAAATGGATGAAAACGATGTGGCATAAATTTATGATGCTTATAAAATGTATGGTTTGGCGATACGCAATTATTGAAGCATATTACTATAACTAATGTAATTAATATGTTTAATAATTTGAATTTCAAAATAATAAATGCCTGTTTATTAATAGATATTTGTTCTCTTTTGTTTAATTCTGCATTCCATTATCTGGAGAAATGCTTATTATCGTTCCAATGATTGCCGTAAGGATGTGGATAGTCCCAATGATTATTATAATGATGGGGAAAATATCTATGATATTTATAATGAACAGCTTTGTGAGAGACACAACTGCAAATAGAAATAAAAATTACTAATATAAAAATCGGTAAAGTTTTTAATGTTTTAACTAACATATTTATATATTTGATAAAATAGTAGAAATTGTTTATGTTTTTAAGCTAAAATTACGAATAGCATTAACGCCAGCCGGTACTATGATAAGCCGGATGTGGTAAATAGTTTTTAAGCCAATAATTTCGAACCTTACGATTACCCCTGTTTCTTGGCCAGTGTTCATGCTTTTTATACAAAGAACTATAACCGTAAGGTCGCATCCAGCCATAAGAGTACTTAGCTTTTACAGGGTCCGGTCTTCTTAATAATAAATAAGGCTTTGGCTTATGTTTATACGGGGTATCGTAATAAGTATGCTCTAAGGTACAGCTACTTACAGTAGCAAGTATTGCAATATATATAGCAAAATAAGTAAGCCCTTTTTTAATTTTATTCTTCATAAGGCATAAAGTTAACAAAATTATTTTTTCTGCAAAATACAGATAAAAAATATTGACAATATAGCTTGTTTTTAGTTATAAATATAATAATTAATATTTTTTGTTTGTTTTATCATCCATGATACCCTGTGCCGTACAATAATGAATGTGGTACATACTTATATTGCCAGTATCTATGGCGAAAATAATGAGGTGATTGCACAACTGCGCAACTGCTAAAATGAACTATAATAGCAAGTACTGCAATAATCTTTATTATTTTGTTTCTCATAAGGTTGTAAAGTTATAAAATAATTCACTAACTCAAATTCGTTTCTAAAAAAAACACAAAAATAATATCAATATATAGCTTTAAAAAAACTAATTTTGATTTCAATTAGTAAAAAGATAATACATACTAAATTAAATAAAATAAAAATATCATCACAAGAAACACATTAAAACAAACAAAAATCGTTTTTATATTTATAAATAATGTATCTTTACGGTTTATTGTCAGCAGAAAAAAATCTATGCTAAAGAAACTTGCCCTTTTTTTCCTTTATTATTTATTTTTTTTCATAGTTCCATTACGGGCACAGCAGGAATCCATTTTACAGGATGTGTCAGAAATTTTTATAGACAAATTAGTAATATTAGCTAAAGCAAATTACCCCAAAGTAAAAGCTTACGAACACAATATCAATATTGCAAAACTAAATATTAGCAAAGCTAAAGTTGACTGGTTAAGTATAGCTACATTTAATATTAATGAAAGTCCTACCAATTCTACATCTGCATCATCGCCCTCATTAAATGGTACTCAGTATGGAGTAGGTACTAGCTTTGGGGCTATATTAACCAAACCATATAATGTAAAAGCAGCAAAGGAAGAATTGAAAATTGCTGAATTAGCACAGCAAGAATACAATTTAAATATAGAAACATTAGTGAAGCAAAAATACATAAGTTATATTTTGCAATTAAAAAGTTTAAACTGGAGATTAAAGGCTTTAGAAACAGCAGAAAGCACTGTTAAAGAGGTGAAGCATAAATTTGAAAACGGAGAATTAAAATTTGATGATTATAATAGGTCATTAAGTTTATATTCTAGTGCGGTACAGTCTCGCTTGGATGCTGAAGCAGCTTATTTAATTGCAAAATGTAATCTTGAAGAAATAATAGGAATAAAAATAGAAGATGTAAAATAATGTTATTAAAGAACTTTTTAAATTTATTAAAAAGGCATCGCTTGCCACTTTTTACTATGCCAATAGTAATGATGGTACTTGTTTTTCTATTAACTAAAAACCAGCCTAATGTATATGTTGCTAAGGCAAGAATAGCAGCGGGAATAGCAGATGGAAGCCAGCAATTATTTTTAAATAAGGAAGATTTGGTAACAGATAAAGTAAATCAGTCTTTTAGTAATTTATTACAGATATTGCAATTAAAGGTAACTTACGACCAGGTATCGTATCAACTAATTCTGCATGATTTAACAAGTGCAAAACCCTTCAGGAAACCTAGTAAGTTATTAAAGTCGGTAAATGCAGATGCAAGAAAACATGCTATACAAATATATACTACTCACTATAATAATCATGAACCATTATCATTAATTGACAGAGACCAAATAGGTTTAGCCGCAGTTCTTTCATCAATGAAGTATGATGATGAATCAATAAAGAAAAAATTAAAATTATACAGAATAGAAAGCAGTGACTTTATTGATTTGGAATATGAATCGGATGATGCAATGTTAAGTGCATTTGTAATTAACACTTTTTGTAATGAGTTTATAACTTATTATACTTCGCTTACTAAGCAAAATGAATTAAAGGCATTAACCTTTGTAAACCAACTATTACAGCTTACCAAAGACTCATTAGACTCTAAAAAAGAGATTTTGATGAATTACAAAATAAAAAATAAAATCTTAAATATTAGCGAACAATCTAAAAGTTTATATGCTCTAAGAACAGATTATAAAACAAAACTTGAAACTACAGATAGAGATGTAGATTCTTATACAGAAGCATTAAAAAGTATAAATGATAAGTTTAGCCAACACGAAAAACAATATATTGAAAGCAGATTATCATTGATAAATAAAGAAATAATTGATGTAAAAGAAAGATTAAGCATTTTAAATGACGAATATATTAAAAATGAATTTAATGCAGTCATAAAATCAAAAATAGATTCATTAAAATATGTATTATCTCAAAAAATTAACCAATCTACCGATAAATATATTATAACCCCATTAACTACAAAAGAAAATTTAGTAAGTCAGAAACTAAAACTGGAAATCGATTTGTCGTTAGCGCAAGGAAGCATACACTCTTTAAAAACACAAATAGAAAAATTAAATATTCAGATAGATTCATTAGTACCAAGTGAAGCAAAAATACAGGCATTAGAAGGCGAAATAAATGTTACTAATTTAGAATATCTTGAGTTATTAAAAAAATATAATCAAGTAAGTTTAGAGTATAATGCAGCAATAAGATTAAAACAAATTGAGTTTGGGGTGCCGGGAGGTATGATACCTTCAAAAAAGATTGTTTTAATTATTGTAGCAGGTGTAGTTTGTTTTGTTCTTTACATTATTATACTTTTTGTTCTGTTTTATCTAGACGACTCAATAAAAGTAATCAGAGAATTGGAGGAAAAAACCGGAATAAAAGTATTAGGGCAATTACCATTATTAAAAAATGACAAATTAGATATTCAAAAACTATGGGATAAAAATTCTGAAGACCTGGATGATAAAGAATTTAGGAATTATTTACGCTCAACTAGATTTGAAATTGATAATTTACTAAAGGACGACCATATTCTTGTTGTTACGAGCCTTAATGAGAAAGAAGGGAAATCCTTATTTTGCTTATGTATAGCAAGTGCCTACCAAATGGTTGGCAAAAAAGTACTATTAATAGATGGTAATTTCAACAATAGGGATATTACACATATAGCTACTCCTCAATTTTATATTGAAGATTATTTGTCAGGTAAAACCACAATCAATCAAATAGAGGGACATGGCAACGTAAGCGTATTAGGTAATAGGGGCAATGAGGCTTCTATTTTCGAAATATCATCGGAGACAGAAACAAAAGAAAATTTACTTGCTTTAAAAAATATTTTTGATGTTACAATAATTGAATCACCATCATTAAAAACAGAGAATATATCAAAAGAATGGATATTAATGTCGGATAAAACAGTTGCTGTTTTTGAATCCAATTGCAGTATTAATCATGAAATGCAAGAAAGAATTGAATATCTTAAAGAGCAAAATGGGAAATTTATAGGTTGGGTGTTAAATAAAGTATCAGATCCGGACAAAAAGAAAATTGAAAAACCTAAGAAATCTAAAAAAACAGTTCTACTTATTAAAAAAAATAGATAATTATGATTACAATGATTTTCTACGATATTTTTATTGTATTACAAATATTGATAGGATATAATTTAGTACTTCCTTTAATATTATTTTTTATTTATATAATAAAGCCTCATAAAAAATTTATATATCAAAATAATACAATTTATGATTATGCTGTAATTGTTACTGCATACCAGCAAACTGATTCGTTGCCACCTGTAATAGAATCTATTTTAAATTTAAAATACAGCAACTATCTAATTTATATTGTTGCAGATAACTGCGATATTAGCAATCTGAAATTTAATGATAGCAGAGTAATTATTTTACGCCCTCCGGAAACATTGGCAAGCAATACAAGGTCTCATTTTTATGCTATTAATCATTTTGTTCGCAAACATGATAATTTAATTATTATTGATTCTGATAATTTAATAGATTCAGACTGTTTAACAGAACTAAATAAGTGTTTTGATTCCGGTTACAAAGCTGTACAGGGCTTACGAAAAGCAAAAAACTTAGATACTACATTTGCATGCCTTGATGCTGCAAGAGATTTATATTATCATTTTTTTGATGGCGATGTGCTTTTCAATATTGGTTCTTCGGCAACTTTATGTGGCTCAGGTATGGCATTTACTGTAGAGTTATATAAAGAATGTTTGGGGCATTTAGACATTACAGGTGCCGGGTTCGACAAGGTACTACAAAAAGAAATTGTGAGCCGAGGCAATAGAATTGCGTTTTGCGAACAAGCTGTAGTGTATGATGAAAAGACATCTAAGTCAGACCAATTAGTAAAACAAAGAGCAAGGTGGATAAATACTTGGTTTAAATACTTTGGTTATGGTTTCTCTTTAATTGCCAAAGGCATTACATCTTTTAATTTCAATAGTTTTTTGTTTGGTGTAATATTATTGCGACCACCCTTATTTATATTTTTAGTGCTATCTTTATTGTTTGCATTTATTAATATATTTATAAGCATGCCTATTTTAATTATTTGGATAGTTGCTTTTGCAGCATTTATATTTGGTTTTATGATAGCTATTTTTCATTCAAAACCGGATAAAAGAATAGTAAATTCATTAATAAGCATCCCAAAATTTATTTTTTATCAAGTACTTTCTTTGTTGCATGTAAAAAAAGCTAATAAAATTTCGGTAGCTACACAGCATTACAGCAATACATCTATTAAAGATATTGAAAAATAAGTAATGGGCAAGAAATTATCTAAAGAAGAAATTAAAAAGAAACAAGAACAAAAAGAAGAGATAACACGAATTGTTGCTATAATATTTTCTTTTATAGGTGTATTCTATTTCTTTGTTAAGCTTTTATTTTTATAATGAATAAAGAAACAGTTCATTCTTCATCTCCAATTGGGAAATCTAAATCTACAAACTATAAAATGTGGATGCGGAAAACCTTTCTTATTGAAAAACTAAATAATAAATTCGGATACTCATTTCTTGCAATTCTATTTACAGCAATTACTATTGGTATAGCAAACTTCGGATTAGCATTTGGTATTTTCATGTTGATACCGGCAATTGCTATTCCGGCTGTATATGCATTAGTTGTGTATCCAAGAATTGGCATTACCATCTTCCTTGTTTTAGCTTATTTTATAATGTTAATAATAAGAATTGGGGTTAATTTTCCATTAGGTACTTTAATGGATGGCATGGAAGCTCTTTTTATATTAAGCTTATTTATACAACAAAAGCAAAAAAAAGATTGGTCTATGCTTAAAGGTCCTATTACTACTTGGATTTTAATATGGATGATATTTAATTTTTTGGAAGTAGCCAACCCAACCACCGAGGCAAGGGGGGCTTGGGTTTACACGGTAAGAAGTATTGCTGTTGTAATGGTTACATATTTTATATTTCTGTACAATATACGCACGATACAATTTGTGCGGTTTATTATAAAACTTTGGCTTGTACTCTCTTTTATAGGTGCTGCTTATGCTTTTAAACAAGAACATTTCGGTTTTTTTCCTTTTGAAGAGGCGTATTTGCATTCTGACCCCGGTATAGCCTTATTATTATTTATTGGGGGTACTTGGCGTAAATTTTCTATTTTTAACGACCCAGTAGTTTTTGCATATAATATGGCAGTAAGCACTTTATTATGTGTAGGCCTACTTACCGGACCATTTGAAAAATGGAAAAAAGCGGTACTCTGGTTTTTAATATTCTCTTTTATGCTTAATATGCTTTATTCAGGCACAAGAGGGGCATTTGTATTAGTACCGGCTGGTATGATACTTTATGCTATATTAAAATATAATAGAAATATACTTATAATTGCGATTGTTGGTGCAATATCATTTGTAGGTATTATTAACATGCCTACATCCAATCAAACATTATATCGTTTCCAAACGGCATTTAAGCCCAACGATGATGCATCTTATAAAGTAAGGAAAATAAATCAGAAACGTATTCAACCTTTTATATTATCTCACCCAATGGGCGGTGGGCTTGGTTCTACCGGAGAGTGGGGTAAACGATTTGCTCCTGGCTCCTTTTTATCAAGTTTTCCTCCGGATAGTGGTTATGTACGTGTGGCAGTTGAATGTGGTTGGTTGGGATTGCTAATTTTATGTATATTCATGTTTACTGTTCTTAAAACAGGAATTAATACCTATTATAAAATTAGAGACCCAGAATTAAAATCTTATTGCCTTGCTATGGTATTGGTTATCTTTGCTTTTCATATAGGTAATTTTCCACAAGAGGCATTAGTACAATTCCCTTCAAATGTGTATTTTTATCTGGTAATTGCTTTAATTGGTGTTACAAGTCGCTTAGATAACGAACAAAATAAAATAAAAGATGCAACAAAATAATCTTGTTACCGGTAGAGATATTGTTATTGTAGGGCAACAGGCTTGGGATGTAGAAATAGGCAGTAATAATAAAAACCTTGCAGTAAAATATAGCCAACATAATAGGGTTTTATATGTAAATCCGGCATTAGATAGAATTACTTTAATAAGAAAAAAGAAAGACCCAAAAATTCAAAAACGTTTGAATATAATTCGGGGGCGAGAAGACGGCTTAGTAACATTGCAAGATAATCTTTGGAATCTATACCCCGATACCATCGTTGAATCCATAACATGGATAAAAAGTAAATTTCTTTTTGGTATATTTAATAAAATTAATAATAGAAGATTTGCTCGCTCTATATCAAAAGCAATAAAAAAATTAGGCTTTACAAATATTATATTGTTTAATGACAATGATATTTTCAGGTCATTTTATTTAAAAGAATTACTAAAACCGGATATATCAATATATTATATGCGCGATTTTGTGCAAGCTGTTGATTATTGGAAATACCATGCCGTCTATTTAGAACCTAAATTAATAGCAAAAAGCGACCTCTGCTTAGGCAATTCAACTTACTATACCGGTTATTGTAAAAAGATAAATCCTTATTCCTATTATGTAGGGCAAGGCTGCGATTTAGAAATGTTTAGCAATTTAGAGGATAAAACCCCTCCGGCAGAATTTAGCAGTATTCCAAAACCCATAATTGGTTATGTGGGTGCAATACAAAGCATTAGATTAGATATAGATTTAATTGCCTACATAGCAGAAACAAGACCTGACTGGAGCATCGTATTAGTAGGGCCGGAAGATGAGGTATTTAAAGAATGTAAACTACATGGAATAAATAATATATATTTTTTAGGTTCCAAGCCAATGGAGCAATTACCCTCTTATATAAATGCATTCGATGTTTGCTTTAATCCGCAGGTAGTAAATCAGGTTACAATTGGTAATTACCCCAGGAAAGTAGATGAATATTTGGCTATGGGTAAACCTGTTGTAGGTACAAAAACCGATGCCATGAGTATTTTTGCAGAACAGGCTTATCTTGCTACTACAAAAGAAGATTATATAACATTTATTGAAGACGCTTTGCAAAATAACGACCCAAGTTTACCTGAAAAAAGACGCAAACTTGCTCTATCGCATACTTGGGATAAAAATACTGCCGATGTTTACTTTGGAATAAACAACTACCTGTTACACAGAAAAAATAAAAGAAAATAGAATTAAATACTGATAATATGAATAATAAAGAGATAATTACAATTGTTGTAATAAGTGATGCTCATTATTTTATATTATTAGCTGCTTTAATAAAATCAATTGAAGCAAACCTGGATAAAAATTGCATTATAGATTTATGGGTAATTGAAGACGGAATTAATTCGGATGACAAGATAAAACTCAAAAAATCTATAAACAGTACAATTACGAATTTGCATTGGAAAGAAAAAAGAGATATTATTCCGAAAGGAATTGTATTGCCAAGAGACAAAACGTCTTTCCCAACTAATATTTATTATAGATTTTTTATAACCAATTTTATATCGCCAACAGTTAAAAAAGTAATTTATTTAGATGTAGATATGATTGTAAATGTAGATATACTTAAATTATGGCAAATTGATATTAGCGATTATGTAGTAGGTGCGGTTGTAGATAATAATGTAAAAACCTTTGATAATGAATGGGGAGGGATTAAAAATTATAAAGATTTTAATTTGCCTGCAAAAGCAAAATATTTTAATTCAGGCTTACTTTTAATAAATATAGAGAAATGGAAAGAAAATGATATTACTAAGGAAGCCGTTAAATGTATAAGAGAAAATATAAAATATGCAGATTACCCCGACCAATATGCACTGAATATTTTATTATATAATAAATGGCTGGAGATAGACCCATTATGGAATATTTTCGCTTCAAATGATGTAGAAAACCCATATATAATTCATTTTACAGGTAGAAAACCCATATATAAATCATATACAAACATTATGAAATACAAAAAAATATTTTATAATTATATAAATTTAACAGAATGGAGGGGTACACCTGAAATAAATGAAATAAGTAGATATTTTAAAAAAATAAAAAATGTATTAAATAAAATCAACTTTAAAAAGTATTTATTTTTAGATATTGATAATAGTTGAGCTGTATTGCAAAAAAGAAAACAATTGTTTAATATTACAAAAATAATATAAATTACACTATAAAATGAATCTTGTATCCATAATTACAGTCAACTTTAATCATTATGAAGTAACAGAGGAATTATTACAATCTATTTATAGTGTAAAAACCGAAATTGAATTTGAGACAATTGTAATAGACAATGGAAGTAAAATAAATAGAGTACCTGACTGGGAAAAGAAATATCCATACGTGAAATTTATAAGGTCGGAAATAAATTTAGGTTTTGCAGGCGGTAATAATTTGGGTATTGAAGCATCTAAAGGCAATTTTTTATTCCTTGCAAATAATGATACCGAATTTACCGATGGCTTAATGGATTTATTGGCAGGTACTTTAATAGCTAATTCTGAAGTGGGGTTGGTATCGCCAAAAATTAAATATTTTCACCAACCTGATACTTTACAGTATGTGGGTTTTACTAAAATGAATTATTTTACTGCCCGTAACTTATGTTTAGGACAGTTTGAAAAAGATAATGGGCAGTATGATGAACTAAGTAGTGAAACAGCTTTTGGACATGGTGCTGCAATGATGGTAAGAAAAGAAGCACTGAATAAAGCCGGACTTATGGCTGAAAATTATTTTTTATACTATGAAGAAATGGATTGGTGTGAGCATATTAGAAAAGCAGGGTATAAAATTTGGGTAAATTTAAAAGCTGTTATTTATCATAAAGAATCTATATCGGTAGGTAAAAACAGTGCGTTGAAAGAGTATTTTATGAATCGGAATCGTATTTTGTTCATTCGTAGAAACTGTACTTTGAAATATAGGCTTCTATTTTGGTGCTACTTTTTAACTGTAGTTAGTGCTAGAAATATACTTATATATATAAAGAATAAACAATTTGAATTTATTGGTGTGTTTATAAGAGCCATTATCTGGAATATTACAAATGATACTAACAGTAAAAATTTAGGATACAAAATTTAATAAATATAATTATGATAATCGCTTTTTGGATTAGTATTTTTTTGGTGTTTTATACTTTTATTGGATATGGTATTTTATTATATATTTTAGTAAAAATAAGAATAGCTATAAAGGGCAAACGTGCTATACCCGACAATGGCGGTAATTGGCCTACCGTTACACTTATTGTAGCTGCATATAATGAGGAAAGCTGCATAAAAAATAAGATTATTAATACACTTTCGCTTAATTATCCGCAAGATAAGATTAAATATATATTTGTTTCTGATGGCTCTACAGACAAAACACCTGAAATAATTGGCGAATATAAACAAATAATATTGCTGCATAAAGAAGGCAGGAGCGGTAAAATAGGTGCAATGGAAAGAGCAATGCACGAAGTAGATACCGATATTGTAATTTTTACAGATGCAAATACTGACTTAAATAATAATGCCATCTTAAATATTTGCCGTCATTATCAAGACCCTAAAGTAGGTGCGGTGTCGGGAGAAAAGAGGGTTCATATTGAGGATGTGTCTGATGCTACCGCCGGAGAAGGATTTTATTGGAAATATGAATCTAAATTAAAAACATGGGATTCGGAGTTATATTCTGTAGTAGGTACAGCAGGTGAATTATTTAGTGTTAGAACAAAGCTTTACGAACCCGTTCCACCGGACACTATTCTTGATGATTTTATGATTTCTATGCTTATTGCAAAAAAAGGTTATAGAATAATTTATGAAGCCGATGCCTATGCTACCGAAACCGGTTCGGAGAATATTAAAGAAGAATTAAAACGGAAAATACGGATAGCAGCCGGTGGCATACAATCTATTGTACGTTTAAAAAGTTTACTGAACCCATTCCCTAATTTTGTCTTGTCATTCCAATATATTAGCCACCGTGTGCTACGATGGACAATTACACCGTTTTTAATGATACTCGCATTTGTGTTGAACGGTATTATTGCTTGGAATAATAACGAAACATTATACCGAATTATCTTCTCGCTACAGCAATTATTTTATTTCTTATCCTTTTTAGGGTGGATAATGGAAGCTGCAAAAGTAAAGATAAAGGTATTTTTTATACCGTATTATTTTTGCATGATGAACTATGCCGTTATTGCAGGTATCCGAAGGTATTTCCTAAAAAAGCAAAGTGTAATGTGGGAGAAGTCTAAGAGGAAGTAGATTGATACGCAAGCGGACGCTTGCTCATTTTGGGTCTAAGCGGACGCTTAGACCAGACAGGGTAAATGATATAATTTACAATTCTAAATCAATATATATGGAGTTTAAGATTCTTTTCAATATAAATAATCTTTTATTTACAGATAACCGACCTTGCCAAACTCCTGATTTTATATTATCTAATGATTATTCATTTCGGGAAAAATTTTATACCAAAGATTTCATAACTGAACTTGGTAAAGCTGAGACACGGGTACGTAAGGAATCTGTGTTTGCATATTCTATAATTAGTAATAATGCACCTATGGGACGCATTGATTTACTGAATGAATTAAGGCGGGAAATGTTTGAAAAAATGCAATATTTGGATGGATTTCTTATTTGGCTATGGTTCAGTAAGGATAGTTGCGTATATGTAGATAAGGTAAGCGGGCAAATAGATGAAATCGAAAATGGAGTAATAGGCATACATTCCAATAGTAATGCATGGAATAGTTCAGGGGAGAAGGAAGACACTTGTTTTTCAGAAAATGAAATAAGAGCTGCCATTAAAATTGCTGATAAATATAGGGAGGTTTGTACTCAAAATCTTGTTTCAATAGATGATATTTTACAAAATGAGCGGACAAATACCCCATTAATAATGGGGCATAGCGAAGGGTACAATCATAATAATAATAATGCAATTCAAAGATCCTTTATATTTTTAGCAGGTGGGAGAAAAATAAAATATCTACCATATAGAATTGCGATGTATATGCCCATTTTTGAATGCTTATTTGCTATAGAGGCGAGCGAAGTGACGCAAAAAATTTCAGAAAGAGTTGCATTTTATTTATCAGATGATAAAGAAGAAAGAAAGAGAGAATATGAGACAATGAAAATAGGGTATGACTATAGGTCAAGATTTTTACATGGCGATACATTCAAAAAAAAGCACATTAATATAGAAAATTCCAAACCGATTTCTATTAAAATTGATGATTTTGCAAGGAGATCATTAACTAAAATTATTTTAGAAGATGCGAGTAAATTTCTTGAAACAAATAGCGAAAAACGGAATGATTTTTTAAACGATATTATTTTTCGTTAATTTTACATTATAACAAAAGCAGAAAAGAGTCTAAATGGAATTTGACTATACGGGGAGGAAGTAGCAATGAAGGTTTTTAACCGTATAACTTAGACCAGACAGGGTTATATTGGGAGTTCGGGATGCCCTACCTAACATCCTGAACAACTGGGAGCAACAACTTTTGAATAAATTTCGAGATAATCATGTATTTTTGACATATGCGTATGGTTTTTCTACTCCTGTTATTAATTGTTGTTAAAGTCAATGCCCAAACAGGATTTAGCGTGAGCGGCAAAATAGTGCTACCCGATAATGAAGATAATGAAGATTTGGACCATAGTCTCGTTTTGATTTTGAAAGATTCTACCGGAACAATAATTGGAGGGACAGTTGATAGTAATTTAAGTTTTGTTTTTAACTCAATTATGAATGGCAACTACATACTAAGCATTGACACGAGAAATATTACAAATGTAAAATATCCTTTAACTAAAATTAATGTAACTGACCACGCAGTCGAGAATATTACATTAGACGTAGAACCTATTTGTGAGGATATTTCAAGGTGCAGACATCTTATTTTGTTTAACTGCACAAAGATAGTCTATTATACATTAGTCCAATAATTATAAAAAAATAGTTATCCACATTTTGGACTAATTTATTAACAGTATTGGTATTACCTATAATGCTAACTACATTATTGATTCTTATTTTTATGTATAAGCGGCTTTGGTTAATTGAAGAAC
>CAIWXG010000047.1 GCA_903916555.1 uncultured Bacteroidota bacterium | reverse complement strand
CCACCACCTGATACCACCACGTTACTACTTACAGTACCTACTGCAGTAGGGTCAAATTGTACCGGTATAGATACCGTTGAAATGGTTCCGGAGGTGTAACCTATTGTATAAGAACTTGCCCATGTACTGCCATTATATACTTTATATGATGCAGGGGCTGTTACTGTTAAGCTGCCTGTAGCAGGTGTTAAGAAAGATGCATTTAAAACTGAATATAATGAAGTAGATGAAGTACTTACTCCCACATTTCCAAAGTTTAATGACGTTGGAGATACACTACCTGATGGTGGAGGATTGGTTACAAAAACTTCATAATCTCTTGCTTCACCATAATAATAACTACTACCCGATGTACAAGGGTCTATACTAGGATAAGTATAGTAATAATATACCGAAACTAATCTCATTCTGAATATTCCACTACCAACTGAGGCAGGTATAGAAATAGGTACTGTACCTACACCCGATGAAGAATAACCGTTTACACCACCTACGCTTTCTGAAGTTTGAAAAGTACCATCACTATTAAAATCTATCCAAGCCTGACAATTCATACTTGAATAATAGGATGTAGAAGAGGTAACGGAAATATTATAAGAATTAGATTTATATAATGTAACAGGAGAATAAGTAGCCGTTTGGTTTAAATAGTTTGTTGTGGCATTACAAGTTGTAGCATCATTTAATGAAGTACCTGCAGCACCTGTTAATGTTACAGGATGCATATACATATAAGAACAGGCAAAAGAAGCTGATGAATAAGAAGGGCTGCACGATGCACCCGGTAATACCCATGTTGCCGTTGCTGTTGTAGAGGTGCTTGACAAGCTTGTTGCCGAACAAGTAACTATACAATGGAAATAAGTTGTTGCACTTAAACCGGTAGCAGAATAAGTTACATTGGTAGCACCCGAGATACTTGTCCAAGTACTGCCGTCAGGCGATGACTGCCATTGATAGGTTAAACCACCTGCACTTGTAACACCAGGTAAAGAAAGTGCAAATGTAGTAAGACTTGAACCACTTGTTGGCGTAATATTTGTAGTACCTGCTGTTGGTGTACCCGTACATATTGCTGCACCTGTACCTGATACTGCAACATAAACTGTAGAAGTTAAACCACCTCCTGTTAAGGACACGCTACCTGTATAGGTTGTTGCAGCTGAAGGACTGAATTTTACATATAATGTACCGGCACCAATTGCACCGGCAGTATAAGCTAATGTAGATGTGCTACCATAAGTTGACCCGTCAAATGAAACCGTATAACCTGTAGGTGCTGTTGCTGTAATATTACTTGATGCAGGTGTTAACCAAGAACCAACTATTGTAGAAGTAATTGGCGAAGAAGTAGAACCGGTAGTAATAGAACCAAACGCCATTGTAGATGGTGTTGCTGTTAATGCCGGTGGAGGATTGCTTATGGTAACCATATAATCACGGGTTTCACCATAATAATAACTATTGGTACTTCCATTAGGACATGGACTACCGGACGGATAAGCATTATAGGAAGAATAGCTTGACACAACCCTCATTCTACATGGCCCGCTTGCCACTGTTGTAGGCACAGCCGACAATGTAATATTGGTTGCAGAAGAATAACTGTTTGCTCCACCAACACTTTCAGATGATTGAAAAGTACCATCATTATTATAATCTATCCATACTTGGCAGTTCATCGGATACGAACCGCTGGTACTTACAGATAGGTTATGTGTATTTCCTTTATATAAAATACAAGATGTTAACCCGGATGTTGTAGTCATATCTCCATACCCTGTAGATGTACAACTGGATGCATCATTAAAAGAAGTACTTGCGTCACCGGTTAACACTACTGGCGATAAATACATACCATAACAAGCATAGTATGCATACAAATAATAAGGTGTACAGTAAACACTAAAAGTAACGACATTTGATGTTGCAGATAACCCTGTATAAGTACAACCTACTATACATTGATAATAAGTAGTAGTACTTATACCCGATTGCGTACAAGTAGGATTTGTTGCACCTGAAATATTAGACCAACCGCCGGTTCCGGTAGATGATGTTTGCCATTGGTAAGTAAGACCTAAACCAATAGATGTACCTGATAAACTTAATGTAAATGAGGTAGAAGATAAGCCGGCACCCGGAGATGCAGATGCAGTACCCGGAGTAGGAGTACCTGTACAGTTATTAGCACCATTACCTGTAACCGCAATATTTATTGCAGAAGATAAGCCACCACCTGTTACCACAACATTACCTGTAAAAGTACCTACAGCAGTAGGGTTAAACTGTACCGGTATTGATACTGTTGAAACGGTTGCTGATGCATAACCGATTGTATAGGAGCTTACCCATGAGGCACCATTGTTTACTTTATAAGAAGCAGGTGCAGTAACTGTTAAGCTGCCTGTAGCAGGTGTTAAGAAAGATGCATTTAAAACTGAATTTAAAGTACCTGATGTAGTACTTACTCCCACATTACCAAAGTTTAATGACGTTGGGGATACACTACCTGATGGTGGTGGATTGGTTACAAAAACTTCATAATCTCTTGCATCACCATAATAATAACTACTACCCGATGTACAAGGGTCTATACTTGGATAAGTATAATAATAATATACCGAAACTAATCTCATTCTAAAAATACCACTACCTACTGTAGCAGGTATTGTAATAGGAACTGTACCAACGCCGGAAGATGAATAACCATTTACACCACCTACGCTTTCTGAACCTTGAAATGTACCATCACTATTAAAATCTATCCACGCCTGACAATTCATACTTGAATAATAAGATGTAGAAGATGTAACAGAAATATTATAAGAGTTAGTTTTATATAAAGTAACCGGCGAATACGTAGCTGTTTGGTTTAAATAATTCGTGGTGCCATTACAACTAGCAGCATCATATAAAGAAGTACCCGCAGCACCTGTTAAGGCTACAGGATGCATATACATATAAGAACAGGCAAAAGAAGCAGAAGAATAAGATGGACTGCATGATGCACCGGGTAACACCCATGTTGCGGTTGCAGTAGTAGAGGTGCTTGATAAGCTTGTTGCCGAACAAGTAACTATACAATGATAATAAGTTGTGGCACTTAAACCGGTAGCAGTATATGTAACATTGGTAGCACCTGAAATACTTGTCCAAGTACTGCCATCAGGCGATGACTGCCATTGATAGGTTAAACCACCCGAACTTGATACACCGGGTAATGAAAGAGCAAAATTAGTAAGGCTTGAACCACTTGAAGGTGAAATACTTGTAGACCCGGCAGTTGGTGTACCAGAGCAGATTGCAGCACCACTACCTGATACTGCAACATAAACAGTAGATGATATACCACCACCTGTTAATGAAACACTACCCGTATAAGTTGTTGCTGCTGAAGGACTGAATTTTACATATAATGTACCCGCTCCAATTGCACCACTTGTATATGCAAGGGTAGATGTGGTACCATAAGTAGTACCGTTAAACGATACATTATAACCGGTAGGTGCTGTTGCTGTAATACTACTGGATGCAGGTGTTAACCAAGAACCAACAACTGTTGATGTAATTGGCGAAGATGTAGTACCGGTAGTAATAGAACCAAAAGCTATTGTTGATGGTGTTGCAGTTAATGCAGGTGGCGGATTGGATATTGTAACCGTATAATCACGAGTTTCACCATAATAATAGCTATTGGTAGTACCGTTAGGACAAGGACTACCTGATGGATATGTATTGTATGCATAATAACTTGAAACAATTCTCATTCTGCATGTACCGGTTGATACCGTTGTGGGTATAGCTGCTAAAGTGATATTGGTTGCAGACGAATAACTGTTTGCACCACCAACACTTTCTGATGTTTGGAATGTACCGTCTCTATTATAATCTATCCATACCTGGCAGTTCATTTGATAGGAACCACTCGTGCTTACAGATAGGTTATGTGTATTTCCTAAATATAGAATACATGATGTTAATCCGGATGTACTGGTCATGTTTCCATAGCCGGTAGATGTACAACCTGAGGCATCATTAAATGAAGTTCCTCCATCACCTGTTAAAACTACAGGCGATAAATACATACCATAACAAGCATAGTAAGCATAATAATAATAAGGAGTACAATAAGTTTGCGCAAAACCTGCAAAGCTTAGACAGCTAACCAATAAAGATAAAATAATCTTTTTTCTCATAACACTATATATTTAATTATTACTTAATTACTATTTATTTAATTACTCAAAACGTTGTATTATTGACAAATACCCAATCCTACATAACTCAGAATAACAACGCAATTTAACAATAATAATAATACCAACAAACTGAAATTTCACATAAAAATAATAACATTGTAATTTTTTTATCAATTATATGTCCTTTAAGTAAATAAAAATAAATTAATATTACATAAATATCACACGCAATAAAAATTTAAATATTTTATATACACTTTAAAGGATTGAAAATACAGATATAATTATATAAATTTTGCATATAAAATAATATTTATATTAAATACAACAAACGAACATTTAAACCAAAATAAAATTCAAAAAATAGAAATATTCAAATGTTAATATTTTTTTAAAGAACAATTTTATGTAATTTTTCTAGATAAAAATTTTTTTTGATAAAAACCCCCAAGATAAAAATGAAATAAAATCTACAGAAAAAGCCTTTTTATATTATAAGAAGAAGTATTATTCTTCTTACAAATCCTTATTACACACATAAATCACAATGATTAACATTTTATGCCATTCTAATAACATATTATATAATGTATATTGCATAATGTATTAATTCGCTATTGATTAGCTTTAGCGAAAATAATATTGAAAATGGCATATTGATTTTACTTAAACAGAAAATAAAATAATAGCCCTATATAAAATTACAAAAAAAATGGCTTTGTAAATAAATACAAAGCCGAGTAAAATTATATGAAAATTCTCATTTACCAACGGCTCAGTAAGCCCGGACACCTTGTTTTAAGATACGCTTTGGGATTGCCAAAGGCTCTAAAATAAACAGTACAGGTAATATTTGCAAACCAAAACCAATCGTTGCTTTTAGAATCCCCACGCTGAAAACCATAGTTAGGGTTAACATGGTCCCAGTTTTGTAATTGATTACCTCTGTATGACATTCTACGTGCCAATTGTCCTTTATAGGCTTGTAAAGTATCTAAATTTACGTATGTTTTACTTACATCATCAAGATAGTCTGTATTGGTGTATCGCCAGCCTATTTCACCGGTTAAGAAAAATGCTTTACCAATAAAAAATTTAACACCTCCACCAAACGGAAAAGCCAAATTTACCAAGCTGTATTCTTTCCTGTCCGGATACATCGGCAAGCCCTGCCCCTCGGTACTCAATGGTCTTAAAAATACTTTATTTCCTTGTGTATCTTGTGCATAAGGGTTAAAATAAAATGCAGAAATACCACCAAACAAATAAGGAGTAACCTTCATTCTTAGTACTGCAATTGGTAAAAAGTTAACCTCCATTGCCCCGTGAACTTCAAATAAATGGGTAGCAAAACTTAAATTCCTTTCTTGATTGATAGGAATATTACTGTTGCTGTCTGCTGCCGACAAATTAGTATAGCTTACACCAAACCTAAAACCCACATGCGGACTGCAAAAATACTTATAAACTAAGCCCACCATTGGTTGATAACCAAATTTAGGGAACGCCTTCCCTTGTAAGTCTCCGATATAATTAGATATTCCAAGTGTTAAACCCACTTCATGATAATCTTCTCCGAATTGATTAATGTATTTATTATAGTTATAACTATAATTTTGCCCATTTGTGCAAAATGGGATAATCAATGCTACTATTAGTAAAACTTTTTTCAAGGCTATATTAATTTAACTTAGAAAAATTATCAAAATTAAAACCAAAAAATAAATAATTCACAGTACTACTTCTAAAATATACCAAATAAAAAATGCTTTTATCCGTTATACTAACTTTATAAAAATTGGGCAAATACTACTCTATAAAGCAGTATGATTCAATTTCTACAAAAGTTAGCAACAAATTTAGTAATTATAAAACAAAATGCAAGTACTAAACAAAAAGTAATTAAATATAAAAATTACTATACTGTCTAATAATCAATTATAAAAATTAAAAATGAACGTTTCATAACCTACTTTTGCCAAAATTAGCAGTAAAAATTTATTTTTCATGAACTTAATTGCCGACTTAACAGCAAGAAACCTGATACAAGATATTATTCCGGGTACTGAGGAACAATTATTAAAAGAAATGACATCGGCTTATATTGGCTTCGACCCTACTGCCGATAGTTTGCATGTGGGTAATTTAGTACCTATTACCTTATTAATGAGATTGCAACAAGCAGGGCACAAACCTTATGCATTAGTAGGTGGGGCTACCGGCATGATTGGCGATCCATCGGGTAAATCGCAAGAAAGAAACCTGCTTGATTTACAAATTATAGAAAATAATTGTAATGCCATAAAAAAACAATTAGAAAAATTTTTAGATTTTAATGCTGCCAAACCTAATGCAGCCCTAATGGTAAACAATTACGATTGGTTTAAAGATTTTACTTTTTTAGACTTTATTCGCAATGTTGGCAAACACATTTCTGTAAACTATATGCTGGCAAAAGATTCTGTACAAAACAGATTAGAAACCGGAATGTCTTTTACTGAGTTTACCTACCAATTAATACAAGGTTATGATTTCTATTACCTTAATAATAATCACAATGTACGCCTGCAAGTAGGTGGTGCAGACCAATGGGGTAATATTGTAACCGGTACCGAACTTATTCGTAAAAAAGGTGGTTCTGATGCCTTTGCTTTTACCTGTAAACTAATTACTAAAAGCGATGGCAGCAAATTCGGCAAATCGGAAGGTGGTAATGTTTGGCTTCATAGAGACCGTACTTCTCCTTACCGTTTCTACCAGTTTTGGCTTAAACAAGCAGATGAAGACGCAGAAAAAATGGCTTTTACTTTTTCTTTTCGCAGTGTAGATGAATTAAAGGTATTAATAGAAGAACATCGCCAAGCCCCGCACCTTAGAAAATTACAAAAGAATTTAGCCGAAGAAATGACGATTATGGTGCATAGCAAAGAAGATTTACTTTTTGCACAACAAGCCTCGGATATACTTTTCGGGCAATCAACCGTAGCTGCTTTACGCACGCTAAACGAATTGCAGCTATTAGAAGTTATGGAAGGTGTGCCGCAGGTAAACGGTAGTATTGAAAACCTAAAAGAAACCGGATTAAATATAGTCGCCTTCCTTGCCGATACCGGTATTTTACCATCAAAAGGCGAGGCAAAGAAAATGGTACAAAATGGTGGTATTAGTATTAATAAAGAAAAAATATGCAGTTTAGATTTTGTATTAAATGAGGAACATTTATTAAACAATAAATATTTGCTTATACAAAAAGGCAAGTCTAATTATACCTTGGCAATATTTAAATAGTTGTTGTTAAATAAATATAGATTATATATAAAATTAACCACCAAGAACACTAAGGTTTCACAAAGGACACAAAGTTAAATCATAAATTAGTATAAAATTAGCTTTGTGAACCTTGTGGTTAAATATATTTTATACTCGTAAAATCAGAATTATAAAAACTCCCATCCAATATCTTTTCTGTAATATGCACCTTCAAACTCTATAAGTGCAGCATTTTCATAACTTTTTGCCAATGCCTGCTTTAGGTCATCACCATAAGAAGCGACTGCTATTACTCTGCCACCATTAGTAAGTATTTTATTTTCAATTTTTTTTGTACCTGCATGAAACAGCATACTGCCTGTAATTTTCTCAAAACCACGCATTTCTTTTCCCTTTTCATAATCACCGGGATACCCACCTGAAACCACCATAATGGCACTGCAAGCTTTTTTATTTATTTTTAATTTCACCTCATTTAGTCTGTTCTCCCACATTTTAATAATCAGCTTCACCAAATCGTTTTCTAATCTTGGTATCAGTACTTCTGTTTCAGGGTCGCCAAGTCTACAATTATATTCAATAAGATAGGGTTCGTTACCTACTTTTATTAAGCCAAAAAATATAAACCCTTTATAGTCTATATTTTCTTTATTTAAACCATTTATAGTTGGTTCTATAATAGTAGTAATAACTTTTTGCATAAACACCTCATCGGCAAACGAAACCGGAGAAATTGCACCCATGCCACCGGTATTAGGACCTGTATCGCCTTCATTTATTCTTTTGTAGTCCTTTGCTTCGGGTAGTAAAACATAATTCTTACCATCGGTAAGCACAAAAACAGACAGCTCCACGCCACTTAAAAACTGTTCTATAACAACATTCTTTCCTGCATCACCAAATTGAGCATCTTTAATCATTCCCCTAAATGCTTTTATGGCTTCAAAAGGATTAGATGTTATCACTACTCCCTTACCGGCAGCCAATCCGTCGGCTTTTATAACATACGGTGGGTCGGTACGCTTAATAAATGCAATGCCACGTTCAAAACTATCCTCATTAAATTCTTGATAAGCAGCTGTTGGAATATTGTGCCGCTGCATAAATTTTTTAGAAAACGATTTACTACCCTCTAATACTGCCCCAGCCTTTGATGGTCCTACTACAATTATATGATTTAATAAAATATCATTTTTGAAAAAGTCATAAATACCATTTACAAGTGGTTCTTCCGGCCCGGGTATAACAATTTCAATTTTGTATTCTAAACAAATATTTTTAATACTATTGAAATCATTGTATGAAATGGGCAGGTTTATACCATATTCACTTGTACCGGCATTACCCGGTGCTATATAAAAGTTACCACAAAGAGAGCTTTGGCTTAGCTTCCAAGCAAGAGCACATTCTCTGCCACCGGACCCTAAAAGGAGGATATTTTTCATTTTTTTTAGATTATTCACAAAAAAACTAAAAAAAGGTGGTGTAACCCTAATTATTTTATTTATTTTGGCAGTTTGTAACTTACAACACTAATTTATGAGTACTCAAAACAATCAGAAAGCAGGGGCAGAATTAGATATGCCAATGGATATAGAAGTATCAAGCAAAGGACATCCCAAAGGATTATATGTATTATTTGCTACAGAATTTTGGGAAAGATTCAGTTATTATGGTATGCGAACCATATTCATGCTTTACATGACAAAAATGCTTTTATTAGATAAAGCAGCTGCAAGTAACATATATGGAAGCTATACCGGACTTGCTTATCTTACTCCGTTGATTGGTGGTTATGTTGCAGACCGTTTTTGGGGAAATAGAAAATCAATTTTTGTAGGTGGCATTTTAATGGCTATAGGTCAATTGTTAATGTTTTTTTCTGCTACTTTTTCACACAATACCGACAAAGGATTGGCTATTACTTTAATGTGGGCAGGTTTAACATCATTAATTTTTGGTAATGGGTTTTTCAAGCCCAATATTTCAACTATGGTTGGTCAACTATATACTGAAAAAGATGATAGAAAAGATGCAGCCTATACTATATTTTATATGGGTATAAATGCAGGTGCATTGTTAGCGCCTTTGGTTTGTGGCTACCTTGGTGAAAATGTTGATTATAAATGGGGATTTCTTTCAGCGGGTTTGGGTATGGTAGTAAGTTTAGTAATATTTTATCTAACAAAAGATAAATATGTAATAGCACCCGATGGAAGACAATTAGGAATTGGCCCAAATAAACTAACGGATACAAGCACCGAAAAAATTGCAGGTAAAAAAGACGAGCCTGCATTTAGCCAACAACAACTTATAATTTTAATAGGTGGAATAATTTCTGTTTTTTCAATATTATTTTTCCTCTTACATGTTGATTTTTTTGGTTCGCTTATATTTGGCATGACGCTTGTTGGACCCTTTGTTATTATAACAGACAAGTCATTAACCAAAATAGAAAAGGACAGATTATGGGTAATCATTCTAATTATGATTTTTGTAATTTTCTTTTGGATGTGTTTCGAACAAGCCGGAGCTTCGTTAACTTTCTTTGCTGCCGAACAAACTAACCGTCATATTTTTGGTTGGGAAATGCCTGCCAGCTATTTCCAAAGTTTCAATGCAGGCTTCATTATTATTTTAGCACCTATAATAAGTGCAATTTGGATAAGACTTGCACGTAAGGGCATTAATATTGCTGCACCTTATAAACAATCTTTAGGTTTAGCTTTCCTTTCGTCAGGATTCTTATTTATTGCCTTTGGCTGTAATGCAATACCAAAAGAAGGTGCAAGTATAATGTTTTTAACAGGACTCTATTTCATACATACAATAGGCGAATTATGTTTAAGTCCTATTGGTCTATCAATGGTAAACAAACTTACCCCCGGCAGATTTACTACTTTAATGATGGGGATTTGGTTTTTAGCAATTGCAACAGGAAATAAATTAGCCGGAACAATGAGTTCTTTATATCCCGACCCTACCAATCCTGTTCATCCTCATTTATTTAGTCTTGAAATTGATAGTTTACATACCTATTTCATGATATTTGTTGGATTTTCCGGTGTGGCAGCAATTTTACTGTTCTTGCTGAGTCGTAAATTACAAAAATTGATGCATGGAATTTCATAACCGAAAAAAACCATAATTCAGTATATATTTTCTTAAAAACATTTGCTCTGCATCATTTACACTAATTTTGCAAAACAAATAAAACTGATAAAAAGATGAAAACAGAAAATAAATTAGGAATCTGGATGGACCACGCAAATGCCCATTTAATGGAATTTACTGCTGATACAATAGAAACAAAAACAGTAGCAACACATTTTACTCATCAAGTAAAAGAGGATACTTTGAAAAAAAGTGAAATCCTGATGCATAATAAAGAACAACACGAACAATTGGACTATTACAAGAAGTTGAGTGATGTAATAAAAAACTATCAGGAAGTATTACTTTTTGGCCCTACAGATGCAAAAGTAGAATTGCTGAACATTTTAAAAGCAGACCACCATTTCGAGAATATAAAAATTGAATGTGTTGATGCTGATAAAATGACTGAAAACCAGCAACACGCATTTGTAAGAGAACATTTTTCAAAATAAATATCTACGGATTTTCAATAAAAAGGTGGCTGTCTGTAATAGGCATCCACCTTTTTATTAAAAACAAAAACAACAAAAAATATAAATTATTATAATAATAT
>CAIWXG010000046.1 GCA_903916555.1 uncultured Bacteroidota bacterium | reverse complement strand
GTAAGGTGCACCAATGTGTACATATATACATATTAACTTATATTATTGTGTACGAGATGATTTCCTGAAGTTTTGGAACAATATTAATTTCAAACCAAGGATTTTTCTTTTGCCAAATTTTATTTCTTGGCGATGGATGCAGCAGTGGCAAGTATTATGGTAAATAATCTTTATAATTTTTTACATTGTATGTTATGGTTGGTTTAGAATTATCGCCCAGATAATATTTCTGTGCATATTGACCAATAAGTAATGTTATTTTAATATTGTTCATTGAACATAAGAGTTTATTATGCCATTGCGGTGCACACGCTATACTTGGAGGCAGGTCGCCAGATTTTCCCTTGCCGGGATAACAAAAGCCCATAGGCATTAGTGCAAATAAATCTTTATTGTAAAACTGTTCCTTATCTACGCCAAGCCAACGTCTTAACTCATTTCCACTTAGATCGTCCCAAGGAATACCGCTATCATTTACTTTTTGCCCGGGAGCCTGTCCAATAATAACTATTCTAGCGTTAACAGATGCTTGTATAATCGGTCTTGGGGTATAAGGTAAAAATTTTTCACAAAGAGTACATTGTCTTATTTCTTGCATAAGATTATCCATAATGTATCGCATTTAAATAATTGGCGTAAGTTACTAAAAACTTTATTTGCCAACCTTTTATGAAATGATATATGCTTTTACGATAGGCTCTTTACTATAAAAAGTTTACTCCTTTTGATTAGATAAGTCTATCTAGTAAGTTATATTTGAATTAAATAAAAACTTTATTTACCACCTATTTCAAACAAATTCTTGAGTTCTTTATTGCTTAGATTGCCAATCCAGTTTTCTCCGGTGGCCACTGTCATTTCAGCTAAGGCTTTTTTAGACTGTATCATATCATTGATACGTTCTTCAAATGTATTTTTTGTAATAAAACGGTGTACCATTACATTGCTTTTTTGCCCTATGCGGTATGCACGGTCTGTAGCTTGTGCTTCCACAGCCGGATTCCACCATAAATCGTAATGTATAACATGGTTTGCAGCTGTTAGGTTTAACCCAGTACCCGCCGCTTTAAGAGAAAGGATAAAAATTTTATCTGCATGATTTGTTTGAAATGAATGTACCATTTCGTTTCGCTGCTTTATATTACAACCGCCATGATAAAAGAGTGGTTTTTCTCTGTATCGCTCTGTAATAAAATGTTGTAACAAGTTGCCCATTTCAGTAAATTGTGTAAAAATCAATACTTTTTTATTGCTTTCTACAATACTGTCAAGTTTATCAAACAGCATATCTAATTTGCCACTTAGGGAAGCATCTAAAACCTTGTTTTTTAAAAACTGGGTTGGGTGATTGCAAATTTGCTTTAAGGCAAGTATCATTTGGAGTACAAGCCCTTGCCTTACAAATAGTTCTTTACTATCCGTTCCCTCAATTGCTTCAATTGCCTTCATTGCTTCTGCTAATGTTTTTTCATAAAGACTAGCTTGTTCTTTTACAAGTATAGTAAAACAATCCATCTCTATTTTGTCGGGCAGGTCGTTAATAATCGATTTATCAGATTTAAGCCTACGCATTAAAAAAGGAGCCGTAACTTTTTTTAAATTATTTGCAACGTCAACGTCATTGTATGTTTCAATAGGTAATCCAAATGTTTCATTAAATTCTTTGTAGGTTCCAAGAAATCCCCTATTGCTAAAATCAAATATACTCCAAAGCTCACTTAAACGATTTTCAACAGGAGTGCCGCTCATTGCAATAAAATTATCCGAACTAATCGTTTTTATAGCTTTCGCTTGCGCAGTGTCTTGATTTTTAATATTCTGTGCTTCATCTATTACTAAAGAATGCCAAGGTAGTTTTTTTAGTTTTGCGGCATCTGTTCTTGCTATGCCATAAGAAGTAAGCAAAACATCATAATCCGATTCAATTTTTCTGCTAGTACCATGAAAAATATGAGTTTTTAGTGAAGGTGCAAATTTCTCTATTTCTTTTTGCCAGTTTATAAGTAAACCTGTTGGTGCAACAACTAATGCCTTCTTATCTTTAAAAAACCCTTCTTCTTTATATTTTAAGAGGGTTGTTATTACTTGTAGTGTTTTTCCTAATCCCATATCGTCTGCTAAAACAGAGCCAAAACCAATTTGAGCATTTCGATATATCCACGAAAATCCCCTGTGTTGATAGGGTCTTAATTGAGCATTAATACCTTTGGGTAATGGTATTTCTTTAAAGTCAGACAATTGTTTTATTAAATCTCTTATCTCATCGGTAAGACTAATTTTAGCACCCAAATAGTCTCCACTTAATGCAGCTCTAAGCAATTGATACGGAGACATTACTTTATCTATTGTAAAGTGTTTGTGTAATTTTTCTAAGTCTTCTTTGCTAACATAAATATAGCTTCCTTTATATTTTATTAAGTTGTCTGAATTCGTAAGCAGTTGCTTAAATTCAGCTTCATCTACAATAGTATCGCCAATAGCAATCTGCCAATCAAAATCAAGTAATTGGTCGAGCCGCAGAAAGGATTTACCCTGTTTCTTTTTCACTTTTATCGTTGTTTTGGGTTTAAGTATTTGCCTTAAAGCTTTAGGTAAAAGCACATCAATATCAAGCAATTCTATTGCAGGTATCATTTGTAAAAGAAAAGGAGTAAAAATATCGTTTCCCATAACTATCAATTCATCTCCTTTCGTATTTATATAGGTATCAAGCCCGGCAATAAAACTACTAAGCAGAATTAGGGATTGTAGAATTTCAAAACGTTGTTTTTCATGTATATTTAATGTGATTATTTCTTTTAATGTAGCCGGCTTATCTAAAGGCTGTTCTTTATTGATAATATTAATGCTTACTAAAAAGCGTTCGTTTAATGTCTCTTCAACTATTAATTGTGGTTTGTATTTACCTTGTGTTATATAATATTTTTGTAACCAAGCTTGTATGCCTCCGCTAAGTGCGTCTTCTCCCGGATTTTTAAAATAGTAGCTTATATCTCTAAAAAATAGGTCTGTAAAGAGTTCTTCGCTATTTTTTTCTTTTAGAATGGCAATTATTTGTGTTATGAAAACAGAAATCAAATTAATTGCAATATCCTTATTTATATCTTTTAATTTATTTTTATCTTCCCAAAGAAAAATTTGTGGTGGCAATACTTCTTCCAATTTCACCATCAATTCTCTTACCTCTTTACTAAGCATAGCAGGTAACCAACGTATAGTAAATGCTTTGTTGGGTTTCTGTACTATTTGAGG
>CAIWXG010000045.1 GCA_903916555.1 uncultured Bacteroidota bacterium | reverse complement strand
CCTCAAATGAAATCCCAAATCCGGCACGTGCATATAATAATTTGTTCTTTTGTAATATATCCATTGTTTATGTAAGTTGATATTCAGGTAATTCCATTAATAAGATTGTTATACTTTTAATATACTCATCTATAGTGTCATTATCAACATAATTAGATAGTTCTTTTTGAATTGTATCTTCCAGTGGGTATGGCAATAATAAATTTGCAATTTGATATTGTAATTCTTCTTTTTTATATTTTTCCCAAAAGGCAATATATTCATTCCAATCAACGGTTATTTTGCCAACCTTAAATTGGGTTTCTTGCATCATATCACCATGAATAGGTTCCATTATGTCAAAATCCATTTCTTTAGGTTTTATATTTAATTCTTTCGACAAAAAGATAGCTTCCGGCAATCGCATTCTAAATGCCAAAGATGAACTGTCTATCCATTCTTTGCCACCATGCCAGCCGGCAACACTTGGCGGGTTAAAAAGGTACTGACCTAATATCTTTTGAAGGTGTATTACAGTTCTGTCGTTATTAAATTGTATTGGTAGTAATCGTTGGTAGCCAACGAGTAATTCTATTGGAGATTTAATTTTAGAGCCGCATATAGTTTCACTGTAAAACCAATCTGATGTAAATATATTTTTCAATAATGTGCCAATATGATAATTACTATCATAAAAATCTTTAGCAAGTTGATTGACTCTCTTATCATCCATTTTTTCATCGCTTACAAAAAAGCGATAAATTTTTTGTGTAATAAAAATGGATGTTTGTTTTTGTTCTAATAAAATATCGATAATATCATCGCCATTAAAATGTCCGGTTTTACCTAAGAATTTTTTTTCTCCGTCATCATGCTGTCCTTTTCTAAAAATAAATTCTCCATCGCCATCAAAAGCCCATCCGGTAAAAGAACGGGCTGCTTCTTTAATGTCATCTTCGGTATAATGCCCTCTACCTAAAGTAAAAAGTTCCATTACTTCTCGTGCGAAATTTTCGTTTGGATGCTGTTTTTTATTTTGTTGATTATTTAAAAACTGCAACATAGCAGAACTTTTTGATGTAGCCCGTAATAAGTCGCCGAATTTCCCTAATCCGTTTTTGCGAAAAATATTTAAAAGTTTTTGGTCATAATAAGGATTACCGATATGGGTTGCAAAATGACCATGCCAAAACATTGCTGTTTTTTCCATTAATGGGTAACTTGTGTTTACCATTGCTTGCACCCATAGCAGATTTATATCTTTTGTTTTTTGTCTGAAAGCTTTTTGGATTTCTTTTTTTTCATTTTCATCCATTATTTCTTTCATAACCGATGGTTTATGTTTTTCCCAATCTTCCGCTGAAATTAGTTCTAAATCACCGGGTTGCGATTTAGGAAAAAGAGATTCAACAGTTTCATTTATTGGTTTTGGGTTTTGAAATTCAGTAATAGAAATTCCAAATCCTGCACGGGAATATAGTAATTTGTTTTTCTGTAATAAATTCATAATGAAATTTGGACTCTAAATTAAAACTAAAGTTTATTTCGTATATTTAATCATTCAAAATATCCTTTTTGGTTTTTATATTCAATATGTTATTTTATATCATTTTGTTTCCAAAGACTTACTACTTGTTCTGCAACAAACTTCATGTCAAGAGAATTCATACATAAAAAATGCTTTTTAGGACATTTACTATATCCTAATTTACTACACGGGTGGCATGCCAAGTCCTTATTTTCTACAATTATAGATTTTGTTGACACACGTTCTTTTAGATTGTTGTAACCATAATAGGGATACATTCCCATTTGTGGTGATGTATTGCCCCATAAAGAGATAATTGGTTTTTGATAGGCCGCTGCAATATGCATTAAGCCTGTATCATTACTAACAATTACTTTGGCATGTTTTACCAATTCACCCGATTCATTTAGATTAAACTTGCCACAGGAATTATAAATTTTTATTGGGTCTTGTTCTGCAATTTGCGCACCTAATTCTCGATCTTCAGTACCTCCTAATAAAATTACAGGGTAGGGTACTAATTCGCAAAATATTTTCCATTGTTCAAGTGGTAGTTGTTTGGTTTTGTAAGAGCCACCTATTACACAGCCTACATAACCACCCCAATGTGCCATAGGTATATCATTATTGCCTAATTTGTGTTCGTCATGTATAAAAAATTCTAATCCTTTGCCGTCATTTGTTACCTTTAATGTTTTTACAGTCTCAAAATATCTTTCAACAATGCTTTTATCAGGCATTAGGTTTAACTTTAAAACGGTTAAGAGCCATTTTTTTATATTTAGTTTAGGGTAAGAGTAGAAGTCTTTTATTCCTAAAGCTCTTTTTACACGCATTGTACGTAAATTGTGATGTAAGTCTATTACATAATCAAATTTTTCTTTTTTAAGAGCCAGTATTATTTCTTCTAAGTTATCACTTAAATAATGTAATTTATCTATGTAAGGGTTGTAATTAACTATTGGTGCAAAAGAAGATTTTGTTAAATAATGTATTTTAGAATTTGGTAATTGCATTTTTACGCACCGTATTACAGGAGTAGTTAACACTATATCGCCTATGGAAGAAAAACGAATAATAAGAATTTTCATAAACCGATGATAATAAATAATGTAAAATTAAAAATTAAAAATATTTATAATTTAATATTAGTGTTTTTTAATTTACAGGATAGGAAAGTTCGCACCAAGCTTTATTATCCGTAAGACCAAGGTCTTCTCTTGCAGCACTGCAAATTCCAATTATACAATTTGCAAATTGCTTGGTATCAGGAAGTGGACCAAGTACTTTTACGAAAATTGTTTTATTATTTCCGGGATTAAATACTTTAATTATCGTTCCATAAGGTGTTGAGTTATGGAATGCGCAATAAACATTACTTTTTCCTGCTTTATCAAAGAAAACAGCCGTACCTTTTTCACTAAGTACATTTATACCGTTATTAGTTAGTGTATTATAATCTTTATCAAGCCCTCCGAAATATACTTTTTCAGTAGTATCTTTTATCGTTTTCTTTAAAGGTGTTGGGTACGCCACTCCTAAAGCTACATTCAAGGAATCTTTAGGCACCATTTTTATCCAACCTATTAATAAAGGTTGATTTATTTGTAATGTATTACCGTGTAAGTTATTCATCGTTATCATTTCACGTTTTGTAACCCCGGTGTACATACTTATTAATCCTATATCGTCTCCCTCTGCTACTTTATAATATAGTTCATGTAGGTCGGCATCGTCTAAAGCGGGTTTATGAATGATTCTATTTTCAGCATTTAATGGAATATAAATATAACTTCCAGAAGCCATTTTCTTTTTAGGGTCGTAAGAATTAAAATTTTCGATAGCTGTAATAGTGGTAAAATATCTTTTTGCTAACATGCCATAAGTTTCCCTTTGTTTTAAAACATGTTTAATAGCCCATTCTCCACTTTTTTTTACTGCAAAAACAGTATCATTTGGCTGGCAAAAAGCAAATCCTGTATTTAGTACAAAAATTAGTATAAGCAAGTATTTTAACATTCAAATTATTTGTTTTTTGTGTATTGTACTCTAATTATAAGCAAACTTACAAATCTTATGCCAGTTTAATATGCTTGATTTATTAAAATATTGTTTTTTGTATTTTACTTGACTATTATTTTTTCCCTTGCCCATTTAGTATTTGCATAAGTTCATCAAGTTTAGGTTCAAGAATAATTTCTGTTCTTCTATTGGCAGCTCTTCCTTCGGGTGTGCTGTTAGTTGCCAGAGGGTCGTATTGGCTACGGCCGCTTGCTACTAATTTAGTAGGCGATACTTTGTAATCGTCTATTAAAACGTGTGAAATGGAAATGGCTCTTGCCGTACTTAAATCCCAATTGTCGGCATATAATTTTGTGTGTATCGGCAAGCTGTCGGTATGCCCTTCTATATTAATGTTAATGTCTGAATTGGTATTTAAAACACTTGCCACTTTAGATAATGCTAACTTCCCTTTTGGGTTTACAACAGCACTTGCAGATGGAAACAAAAGCCCTTCCTGCATACTGATGTAAACTTTTCCATTTTTACGAGTTATGGTTAATTCATTACTGTTAAATCCTTCAAGTGCATCGGCAATTTTTTTTCTAAGAGCTTCTGTAGCTCTCTGTTGCCCATCAATAAATGCTTGCAGTTGTTCTAATTTTTTACGTTGTTCCGCAATTTCTGCATTCGTATTGGACAGTTGTTTTTTTGTATTTTGATTTTCATTACCTATTGTACTTATTCTGTTGTTTAATTCAGAAATTTCAGATTCCAACGTATTTATACTATCTTTTAGAACAGAAATTTTAGTGGCTTGTTTATTATTAAATTCTTTTAGTTGTGCCAACTCCGTATTTAGCTTTGTAATAATGTTATCTCTGTTTGCAATTTCATTTCTCAGGCTATCATTTTCTTGTCTTCTTTGTTCGGCAAGTTTTGTAGCTGCATCAAACTTCTTTTTGGCTACAACACATGAGTTGAAGGCAGTTATAGTTATTGCAAAAAAAAGAGATAATAAAAATACTTTTTTCATAGAATTATTTTGATTTTTACTTTAAAAATTATTTAGCGAAAATACAATCATTTTAAGTTTATCAAAATTAAGATTTTGATAATTATGTTAAGTTATTTGCAATAAAAATTCAATACTGAATTCTTGATTAAAGGAAAAGAAACTGAATTTATAATGTTTATTTATTAATCATAATTTTTTTATAAATAGTGCCGTTTTTTGTAATTATTTCTGCTACATAAATACCTGCAACTAAATTATTAGGTAAACGTATTATAGATTGAGTTATGTTTTCTGTCAAAATAACTTGTCCGTACATGTTTATTAGTTTAATAATATCGCTGTTTTCAGCACCAATAACTTGTAAATAATCTTTTGCAGGGTTGGGTATTATTTTAATGTCATTTTCTAGCACAACCGGTACTTCATCATTTAATAGTACGATTGTTTTACAGAAACTATCTGTACAAACAAAACTGTTTTTACGATAAGAAGTAATATGCAAGCATACTGTATAAGTATTATGGGTAGTAAATTTATGATATGGATTTAGTTGTGTAGATGTATCGTTTACACCCGATAATACATCGCCAAAATTCCATAAATAAGTAACAGAATCGTTACTGCTATTGGTTGATTTATTCGTGAAAAATACTTTATACTTTCCGCCTATACTATCTGTAAAAGATGTTGTAAGATTACCGCAAATTGGATTGGTAAAAGCTAAATCACTAATTAATATAGATCCGGCAGTAGATTTATTAAATTTGAATTTAATTTTTGATACTTTAGTTAAGTTAATGCCCGTAAAACTACTAAGTGGAATATTGATAGTATTAAACACTACTTTAGGCAAATCTCCTGTTTGTGTACCAGGTTGATAAAAGAGGGCATGGCTATGATTTGTAACAATTTGGTTGCTGGTAGCACCTAAAGAATCTATTAGTTCAACTGTAAAATTTAGATTGGTACCATAGCTTGTTTGGCTAAAATTTTCAGATGCTCTGAACAGTAAATTTTGATACCCGCTCAAGTTTTTGTAAGCAGGAGGTAGGGTATTTTGATACCAACTTGAAGTGTCACTCCAGTATAAAGACATTTCGCCTAAGCCTTTAGTTGATGAAGACCCATGGTGAGGCTCTTGGGCACCCGAACCACTTACCCCGCAAGCAGGCATAGTATAACCTCCATTACAAATGTGAGGGGCAATAATATCACTGTCGTTTACTAAAGCATGCAATGTATTTATGGTATCTCTTGCTAAGCTATCGGTTCTATTTACATCTAATCTATCGGAATGCCCGGGATGGTATGAAACAAAAACATTAGAAGAATCTAAAAGTGATGAGGCAGGTGGAACAATATCATTAACTTCGAGAATGGGTGCTAAATTGGTTTCATGCCCAAGATATAAACGAAAAAAAGCAGCAGAATAGGCATTATAAGCGGCTTTTTGTTTTGTAGTATCAAAACGATGTCCTGCTGTGCCGCATTGTGGGTCTGTTGCAGAGCCTGTATAATACCAATCGTCAATACCCCCAGCAACATAAGAGCCGGGTGTCCAAACAGTATTGAAATAATTATGATTTGCACCTAAAAAAAGTATCGTATGTTTTGGCGATTCATCGGTAGTATCTGCATATCTAGAATCATCGTAAAAGTGTACTCCTTGCAGGTCGCTAACATCGCCATCGCAATACGGTGCAATGTCTAATAAGGGAATACCATTAAGTATATGACGTAAAAAATCGACAGGTGCAAGTGTAAGTACTGCTTTTATACCATATGGGCTACCTAAAGAACGATTATAAAGTGCATTAAAAACGACTCCTTCACCACCACGAGAATGACCCATTGTGCCAATATTCTGCATATTTAATTTGCCATTAAAAAGGGTTCCGAATGGTCCGGTTGCAGCAGTATTCCAAGTATTCCATAAATCTAAGTGATGTTGCATTAAAACACCTCTTGCATTCATACCATAATCACTTAATCCTCCATCAATTGCATTTATAGCATTTGCAGATACCGAAATTACTATGTAACCATGGCTTGCTAAGGTAGTTGCAGAATAATCATAACCTTCGTAGCTAACTATCGGCTTATTTGTACCGGTACAAGGCCATGCAGAACTAGTGGATAGGGAAACAGAATCATAACAGGTTTCATGACGCCCATGCATGTAAAAAATAACAGGGAATGGTCCAGTGCTAAGGTCGGACGGATAATGCACAGAGCCTCTTACTTCCATATTTGATGGAAAGCTTGCTGCTGACGGTGGAGTAAAAGCCAAATCACCTAAATTGTATTCAGCTTTTATTACCGTATGAGTACCCATAAGACCCGGGTCAGGTGTTTGTGAAAATGCATTGAAAGAATTTATTATTATTAAGGAAGTAATAAAGCAGAAATATACATGTAAATTTTTCATTTATTTTATGTTTTTTGCAATAATTATTTAATAGTTTTATTCTAATAATCTATTTATTTCGACAATAGTTTTTTGTTGAATTTTCCTAATGCCCAACATTTCATGTAGCTTTCTTTACTAAGTTCTGCTAAGGTTTGGTCGGTATTTTCTTTAAGTATTTCGCCATAAGACAAATAAACATTTTTGCCATCTTGCAGAATATCAAAGTCAGTTTTGGGAATAAGGAATGTTAAAGTGCCTTTACCATTACTAGAAGACTGCTCGTATAACGAAAATTCTTTGTCTCCAATATATAAGATATATCTGTTGCTAGCATATATAAATGGTTTAGATGAAGTAAGAGTAAATCTTACTTTGTCATTTTTTAATTTTACGTGTGCAATTTTTGTTTTAGCCTTCTCTTGTGCATTCATGTTTAGGGTTGAGAAAAGTACTAAAATACTGCTTATT
>CAIWXG010000044.1 GCA_903916555.1 uncultured Bacteroidota bacterium | reverse complement strand
GGTATTAAAACAATTAATGAGTATTAAAACAATTAATGAGTATTAAAACAATTAATGAGTATTAAAACAATTAATGAGTATTAAAACAATTAATGAGTATTAAAACAATTGATACAATTAAATTAAATTCATAAAAAATTATAAAAGCCGATATAATGCTATAATTAGATTTTATGTGGCATACAATAAGACTATTTTTATCAATACTATTTTTTTTATTCCTAAATGTTTTCTCCTCTTTTTGTCAGATACAAGTAAATCCGGACCAAACAGCAGAAATACTTGCACAAAAACTTGCCGGGCAAGGAGTTACTATTATTAATCCTTTCTTAAACTGCCCCGAAAAAGCTAGTGGTACATTTAATACAATAAATAGTAATTTAGGCTTAGATAGCGGCATTGTTTTAACAACAGGACGTGCTAAAACAGAGGGGATTAATTATGGTATTAATGGTTTATCAAGCTGGCTTGCAAGTAACAATAATAATGCACCCGGCGACCCTGATTTAAATACCCTTGCAAGAGGTACAACTTTAGATGCTTGTATTTTGGAATTTAATGTAATTGCAAATAGTAACAGTTTGAATTTCAAATATATATTTAGCTCAGAAGAATATATTAATTCTGTTTGTGGTCCTTATAATGATGCTTTTGCTTTTTTTATTTCAGGTCCCGGAATAGTAACTTACGACAATCTTGCCATAGTACCCGGTACAAACATACCGGTTACCATAAATTCAATAAATAATGGTGTTCCGGGCAGATTAGGTTCAATTAGCAATTGTAATGCAATGGGGCCAGGCTCACCATTTACGAGTTATTATATAGATAATTCATCAGGCCAAAGTTTAACGCACCAAGGCTTTACACAAGTATTTCAAGCCAGTCATTCGGTTATCCCCTGTGCTTCTTATCATTTAAAAATAACAATTGCCGATGCCGGTGATGGGCTTTATGATTCAGGAGTGTTTTTAGCTGCCGGAAGTTTATCTTCCGTAAATTACAGCGTAAATGCAATTCCACAACCAACACCAGACACCTCATTTCCATATTGTATTAAGGGATGTTTACCCGGAAAATTTATTGTAAAACGTTCTATTCCTCAAAGTCAATCCCAAACAATAAAATATACTACTACCGGTACTGCAACTGCAGGTTTAGATTACATAGCTTTAATAGATAGCATTGTAATACCCGCCTACGATTCGCAAGCGATTATTACTGTAACAGGTTTACCTACCGCTATTAATGGTCCAAAAACATTAAGTATAGCAATATTTGCTCCTTATTCGTGTAATGGAACAGCTAACAGAATAGACAGTGCAACAATGATTATTTATGATTCATTATATGTTACAATTTTAACACCCGACACTGTTATTTGTGCCAATGACAGTGTACAATTACGAATAGATGGTAGTGATATTTTTACTTATAACTGGCTTCCACCAGCAAATATTAGTAATACAAATATTAAAGAGCCTATTGTTTATCCTTCTCAAAACACTACTTATTATGTTAATGTTTCTGTTCCGGGTACTTCATGCCCATTAAAAATTAAAAGCATAAAAATAGATACAAAACTTACTCCTGCAATAAATATAACCACAGATACTTCTATCTGTTTTAATTCTAATTTGCAATTATTTGCAAGTACCTCCCAAAACAATCTTTATTATAGTTATTTATGGATAGGCCCCAATGGATTTAATACTACATTAGAATATCCGTTATTAAGTCATGTTAATGCATTGAGTAAAGGCATTTATACATTTTATGCAAAAATAGATACCAATGGGTGTACTGGCAAAGGAAGCATTAATGTAAATATCAATATTACAGATACTCCACAGGTTGTAAACCCAACAATATTTTGTATTGGCGATGGCAATAAAACAATTACTGCTATTGGCGACAATCTTTTATGGTATCAAGCAGTAAGCGATACAACTACTATTACAGAGCCGGTAATAGAAACAAGTGCAATAGCACAATACGAATATTTTGTATCTCAGAGGAAAAATGTGTGTGAAAGTCCAAAATCTGAGATTGTTGTTGAGGTAAAAAAATGTTGTGACGGTGTTATATTTATTCCAACAGCTTTTACGCCCAACAATGATGGTAGAAACGATAAATTTGAAGTCTTAGACCATTACGGATATTTCATAAAAAGCTTTTTAGTATTTAATCGTTGGGGGCAACTTGTATATAATCAACCCGATGGAGTATGGGACGGCAGGTTTAATGGTGCAAATGCAGAAGTAGGTGTTTATTCTTATCTCATTACATTAGGTTGCATAAGAGGTGGCGAAGTAGTAAAAAAAGGGGATGTTACATTGATACGATAAATCTAAAACTTGCAATAATATTATTCATTTACTTCTTATTACTAAAATCAATAAAAACAACATCAAAGACCTACTTGGTTTTTCATTATCTTGCAGCCAAAAGTAATTCAAGAATTGAATATGCACTTTAAAAGATATTTAATAACTGCCGCTTTACCTTATGCAAATGGTCCTGTACATATAGGACATTTGGCAGGTTGCTATTTACCGGCAGATATATATGTTAGATTTTTGCGTTCACAAAAAAAGGACGTTCAATTTATATGCGGCAGCGATGAGCATGGTGTTCCCATTACAATTCGTGCTATGAAGGAAGGTATTACACCACAAGATGTTGTAGATAAATATAATACAATAATTAAAAATAGTTTTGAGGAAATGGGTATTTCATTTAATATCTATTCCCGCACTTCATCTAAAACACATACTGAAACCGCACAGGCTTTTTTCCTGAATTTATATAATAAAGGTATTTTTGAAGAAAAAGAAAGCGAACAATATTATGACGAAACAAAAGAAATGTTTCTGGCAGACAGATATATTTTAGGTACTTGCCCCGTTTGTGGTAATACAAATGCTTATGGAGACCAATGCGAGAAATGCGGTAGTTCTTTATCTCCGGAACAATTGATAGACCCACGAAGTGCATTAAGTAGTGCTGTGCTCGTAAAAAAGAAAACAAAACATTGGTATTTCCCACTTGATAAATACGAAAACTGGTTAAAAGAATGGATAGTTGAAGGTAAAAAAGACCAATGGAAACCGAATGTTTACGGGCAATGTAAAAGTTGGTTAGACAATGGGCTTTATCCCCGTGCAATGACGAGAGATAGTACTTGGGGTGTACCTGTACCCCTACCCGATGCTACCGGCAAGGTACTTTATGTTTGGTTTGATGCCCCAATTGGGTATATTAGTGCTACAAAAGAACTAACAAACCTATGGAGTGATTATTGGTGTAATAAAGATACTAAATTAGTTCATTTTATTGGCAAGGACAATATTGTTTTCCATTGCATCATTTTTCCGGCAATGCTTAAAGCACATGGCAGTTTTGTATTACCGGAAAGTGTACCTGCAAATGAGTTTTTAAATCTGGAGGGTGAAAAAATATCAACATCAAGAAATTGGGCTGTTTGGGTTAATGATTTTCTTAAAGATTTTCCTGACCAGCAAGATACATTGCGTTATGTTTTGTGTGCCAATGCTCCCGAAACAAAAGATAATGACTTTACATGGAAAGATTTTCAAGATAGAGTTAATAGTGAGTTAGTAGCTATATTTGGTAATTTTGTAAATCGTACCTTTGTATTAATGCATAAATTGTGCAAAGGTCGTGTACCGAAGATGCATAATGAAATTGCGGATGTATCGGATACCGGATTGGCAGATGAGATAGTTGCTACTAAACTAAAAGTAGAACAAAACATAGAAAATTATAAATTTAGAGATGCCCTATATGAAATAATAGACTTAGCGAGAAAAGGAAATAAATATTTACAGGATAAAGCACCGTGGTTATTGGCAAAAACACCTGAGTTGCAGTTAGAAAATCAACAAAAAATTGATAATTGCCTTCATGTATGTTTGCAGCTTACTGCTAATTTAGCAATTTTAATAAATCCATTTTTACCATTTACTGCAAAGAAAATGTGTTTTATGATGAAGGTTGTAGAACGAATGTTAGATTGGGAAAATGCAGGTAGATTAGATTTACTAAAAGTAAGTTACCCGCTTAGAGCACCAGAATTGCTCTTTAAAAAAATTGAAGACAGCGAAATAGAACAACAAATAAATAAACTAAAAGAAACTCAAAAGTCAATAAAAATGAGTGAAACAACAGAAAAAATGGATACTAATACAGAAACAGTAAGACAAGAGATTAAATTGGAAGTACATGCACCAAAGGCAGAAATAACTTATGAAGATTTTGCAAAATTAGACCTGCGTGTTGCAACAATTATTGGTGCAGAAAAAGTTAAAAATGCCGATAAACTGCTTAAAATAGAATTAGACCTAAAAACAGAAACAAGGACAGTAGTTTCAGGTATAGCTTTACATTTTAAACCGGAGGATATTATTGGTAAACAAGTTACGATTGTAGCTAATCTTGCACCAAGAAAATTAAAAGGTATAGAAAGCAAGGGTATGATATTGATGGCTGAAAATGAAGATGGAAGACTTATTTTTGTTTCCCCATTCGAAAAGGCAGATGAAGGTAGTGAAGTTAAATAAGTCTGCTTTTTGTGAAATTATTTTATAATATGTATTTTTATACGTTTTAATTGATAAATTTTTAATGATATTTACCTTTTTCAAGCGTATATTTGACAATTATTTTCAAATGTCATTGAAACCAATACATAATTAACAAATTAACAAATTAATTATTTAATAACTACTAATAAAATGAGTTCAATAGATTCTCTAAATATAGAAACGCCGAGAAAAAAGAAAAAAACTTGGCTTTGGATATTAATTATTATTATCCTATTTGGATTATTAGCAGTTGGAATGAAAAATTGTGGCAGTAGTGAAGAAATAAAAGTATCAATAGAAAAAGCAGAATTACATACTATTACAGAAACAGTAACTGCCAGTGGTAAAATATACCCTGAAACGGAAGTGAAAATAGCACCTGAAGTTAGTGGTGAAATAATTTTATTAAATATAAAAGAAGGTGATAGTGTAAATAAAGGTGACTTATTAGTAAAAATAAATCCTGCTATTTATAATTCAACTGTAAGTCAAGCAGCGGCATCAGTAGAGCAAACAAGAGCCGGTGCAGATAATTATAAAGAAATGATGGCACAAGCAGCATCCAATTATGAGCTTGCTTTAAAAACTTATGAAAGGAATAAAAAATTATTTAACGATAAAGTTATTTCAACATTAGAGTTTGAACAAGCAGAGGCTTCTTATAAATCAGCAAGAGCAAGTTTTGAAGCTTCAAAAGCGAGCCTTGCAGGTGGTAATTTTGGTATTCAGGTAGCACAAGCCAGCTTATCGCAAGCAAAAGAGAATCTTTTAAAAACAACAATTATTGCACCTACTTCAGGTATTATTTCAGAGCTAAATGTAAAAAAAGGGGAACGTGTTTTAGGTACAATACAAATGTCGGGTACAGATATGCTCACAATTGCAGATATGAGCAAGATTGAAGTAAGAGTTGACGTTAGCGAAACAGATATATCGAAAGTAAAAATTGGTGATACAACCCTTATTGAAGCTGAGGCATATAGAAACAGAAAATTTAAAGGTATTGTATCTAAAATTGCCGTAAGTAGTACCAAAGGTTTAACAGGACAAACAACCGGTACAGACCAAGTTACAAATTACACAGTGCATATATTAATATTACCGTCAAGCTATCCTGATTTAATTACGAATACTTTAAAAAGTAAATTTCCATTTAAACCGGGTATGTCATCATCGGTAGAAATTGAAACAAATAAACAACTTAATATATTGTCTGTTCCTGTAAATGCAGTAACAACAAGAGATTGGAATGATAGTATAAAAAATAAAAATAATAAGGCAGGAAATTCTAATACAAGTATAAGACAAGTAGTTTTTGTATATAATGAAAAAACAAAAAACGTTTCTATAAGAGATGTTAAAACAGGATTACAAGACAATAAATATATTCAAATTACAGAGGGATTAAAAGAAAATGAACAAATAGTTGTAGCTCCTTACGGTGCAATAGCAAGAACACTCAATGACAAATCTGCTGTTACAGTTGTTGATAAGAGTAAACTATTTGATTCTAAAAAACAATAATTTATTTATAGATAATTTATTTCATTTTGGCTGATTTCCAATTAGGTAAAATAGGTATAGTAGGTAATGGTAGCTGGGGTACTGCGTTAGCAAAAATTTTAACTGATAACGATAACATTATTTATTGGTGGATACGTAAAGATAGTTCTGTAGAATATTTATTAGAGCGTCATCATAATCCACAATATCTTACATCTGTTAGGTTTTTACAGGATACGATTATCCCTACATCAAACCTTTCTAAATTACTAAAAGAATGTGATACGATTATTTTTGCCGTGCCTTCTGCTTATGCTCAAGATGTTATTGAAATGGCAGATAAGGATTTATGGAAAACTAAAATAATTATTTCTGCAACAAAAGGCATTTTACCAAATGCTAATATGTTATTGAATGAATTTTTAGCTTCCTACTGCGATTTCAGATTACAACAATATGCTGCAATAACCGGCCCTTGCCATGCGGAGGAGGTTGCAGAAGAACGTTTATCCTATCTAACTTTTTCTGGAATAAATGACGATTTAACTTTTAAAATTTCAGAAGTATTTAAAAATACATATATAAATACTACTACAAATCATGATATTTGGGGAACTCAATTTGCGGCAGTATTAAAAAATATTTATGCTGTAGGGGCAGGTATAGCCCATTCACTTGATTATGGTGATAATTTTCTTAGTGTATATATTACCAATTGCTATAGGGAAATGTACCATTTCTTACACGACCACTTTAAAAAAGTGAATCCCGGCAGCAAACAGCCAGACTTTATGAGTAGCGCCTATTTAGGTGATTTATTGGTTACCGGTTATTCCCTACATAGCCGCAATAGAACTTTTGGTGCTATGATAGGAAAAGGATATACCGTAAAGGCAGCAATTTTAGAAATGAGCATGGTTGCAGAAGGCTATTATGCTGCCCGTGGTATGCAAACAATTACCAAAAAATATGGCATAAATCTGCCAATTGCTAATTTTATATATAAAATACTTTGGGAAAACCTCTATCCATCTGATGGTTTTTTGAAAATTGAAAAACTATTATATTAAATTAGCAGCCTTCTTTATTTACAAAAAGCTAAATAATTACGTTTCGGTAAAATATGCCGTAACTTTGTTTTTTTAAATATTATGGCTAAAAGATACTATTTACCTTTAGCAGCTATGGAAAGTGATGCTAATATTCTCCTTATAGAAAATACAATAAAAAATATAAAGGGTATTGATTTTGTAAAATTGGAATATAATAATAAAAGAATAGCCTTAGAAACAAATTCGCCCAAAGAAATTATTCCCCAAACTTTAATTGCATTACACAAATTAGGTTATGAAACAAACACAATAAAACGCAATTATCCAGTTACTGAATTAAGCTGTGCTTCTTGTGCAGTAAATGTGGAGAACAAACTAAAACACGAACCAGGAATACTAAATGTTGCCGTAAATTATGCCAATAATTCTGCTTCCATTGAGTACATACCTGAAATAATTAGTAGTAGTGATATAAAAAATGCAGTTCAATCTATTGGCTACGATATTATTATAGATGAAAGTGATTCACTAAATGAAACTTTGAAAAAAGAACATGAAATACAGAAAAAATCATTAAAAAACAGAACCATATATTCTATTTTAATTTCAATCCCTCTAATTGTAATAGGTATGTTTTTTATGGATATACCTTTTGCAAATTATATTATGTGGCTATTGGCAAGCCCAGTATTATTTATTTTTGGGAAACAGTTTTTTATTAATGCATGGAAACAAGCAAAACACAAAACTGCAAATATGGATACTTTAGTAGCTATAAGTACAGGTATTGCATATATATATAGCATTTTCAATACAGTTTATCCGCAATATATGCACAGTAAGGGCTTACACCCACATGTTTATTTCGAGGCATCATCTGTGGTTATTTCTTTTATATTATTAGGTAGAATGCTAGAAGATAGTGCAAAAAGCAATACTGCATCCGCAATAAAAAAACTAATAGGCTTGCAACCCAAAACAGTAACTATCATACAAAGCAATGGGAATAGTATAGAAGTACCAATTTCAGAAGTAAGGATAGGTGATGTTATTTTAGTAAAACCGGGAGAAAAAATTGCAGTTGATGGTAAGCTGATTGAAGGTAGCTCTTATGTAGATGAAAGTATGATAAACGGCGAACCTATTGCATCTTTAAAACAAATGAATGATTTTGTGTTTTCAGGTACAATAAATCAGAAAGGAAGTTTTAAATTTATTGCAGAAAAAGTAGGTAGTAGTACCCTTTTATCACAAATAATTGCAGCAGTAAAAGATGCACAAGGCAGTAAAGCCCCTGTACAAAAATTAGTAGATAAAATAGCTTCCATATTTGTGCCAATAGTTATGGGTATTGCAGTTTTTAGTTTTTGTGCATGGCTACTATTTGGTGGTGCAAATGGCTTTTCGCATGGTTTATTGGCAATGGTTACTGTTTTGGTAATTGCCTGCCCCTGTGCCTTAGGCTTAGCAACACCTACTGCCATTATGGTAGGAATGGGCAAAGGTGCCGAAAATGGTATTTTAATAAAAGATGCCGAAAGTTTAGAACTCGCTTATAAAACAGATTGCATAATATTAGATAAAACAGGCACAATAACAGAAGGCAAACCCGAAGTATCCGGAATATTATTTACAAATGAGACAGATATTGACAGACAATTACTGTTTTCTATATTATATAGCCTTGAATCCTTTTCAGAACACCCCTTGGCTAATGCAATATGTAATTTTTTAGCAATTAATAATAGAGAAAAAATTCTTATAGAACAATTTAATAGCATAACAGGTGGTGGAGTTTCTTGTAGATATAAGGGAATTGATTATTTCGCAGGAAGTTTAAAATTTATAGAATCCCAAAACAGTATTATTTCAAACAAATTGACAGAACAAGCTAATAGATGGCTTAGCGAAGCGAATACTGTTATATGGTTTGCAGATAACTTAAATGCATTGTGCATTTTGGCAATTTCAGATAAAATAAAAGCTACTTCTGCTGTTGCTATTAAGCAACTACTTTCATTAGGTATTAAACCCTATATGCTTACAGGCGACAATACACATACAGCAAAAAATATTGCTGAGAAAGTAGGTATAAAAGAGTTTAAAGCTGAATGCACACCTACCGAAAAAGCTACATTTATAAAAGATTTGCAACAAAAAGGGAAAATAGTAGCAATGGCTGGCGATGGAATAAATGATAGTATGGCACTTGCACAAGCCGATATTAGTATTGCTATGAGCCGTGGTAGTGATATAGCCATGGATGTAGCAAAAATAACACTAATTTCTTCCGATTTAATAAAAATATCGGAAGCAATACAATTATCGCGTAATACAGTTAAAATTATCAGGCAAAATCTATTTTGGGCATTTATTTATAATTTGATTGGCATACCCATTGCGGCAGGTTTGCTCTACCCAATTAATGGCTTTTTATTAAACCCGATGTTTGCAGGTGCAGCAATGGCATTGAGTTCGGTATCTGTAGTAAGCAATAGTCTAAGATTAAAATATATGAAATTAAAATAGCAGAAATAAATTGCATTATTTGAAAAAATAATATTCTTTATAAATAGATTAAAAGCAAAATATGGTTCTATTTTTACGGTTTTATTGTTGAAAAGCAATGCATACATGACTATAAATATAAACTAATAAAAATATGCCCAATAAAATTACAGATAAAATTTTAGCATTTTACCAAACTTATAAAGCTCAAATTTTATCAGCAATAGTTGCAATATATATTGCGCCACCGGCACTTTTTTATTCTCATAATTATGGTATTGAGGGTTCTTGGAAAAGAGCTATTAATATGGCCGTTAATAACGGAACAATATTTGGTACAGATTTCATCTATACTTTTGGTCCATTAGGTTTTTTAAGCACCAGAAACAATGAATATGTAGGTAATTGGTTATTAATAATATCTGATATTTTACTTGTATTTGCTTGTTATTATTTTTTGCTTACCTTCTTCAAAAAAAATAAAGGCTGGTTTTTATTAGCATTAACGAGTATGTTTTTGGTACGTAGTGCCGAATATACTCAAATCATGTTCCTTATATTTGTTATTTATACAATACAAATATTACAAAATAAATTTAAGAACAAACTGCAATTAGTAATAACAGTATTACTTGGTACTCTCTTATTTTTTATTAAAGTAAATTATGGCATTATTGCTCTATTTGTATTAAGTATCATCATGATTTATTTAATATTTAATAACTTAAACGCCTTTTTATTGGTTTTATCCATTTTTTTAGCTACTATTTTTATAATAACTCATTATTGTCATATAAATATTATTGGGTATATTTTATATAGCGTCGAATTAATTAAATATTATAATGAATCTATGTACTTGCCAATAAAATTATACGACCCTGTATTAATTCTAGCTTTCATTCAAATTTTAATTGTAAGCATATTATCATATTTAGTTATAAAAAAACAGGTAATTGAGAAAAATTTTAATTTAGTTTTTGTGATGTCCTTTATTTTATTCGCACTCACCTTTTACCTTTTTTATAAAAATGGATTTACACGTGCTGATATTATACATTATGGTGCTTTTTTTTCTATATTACCATTTTCTATAATTTCTGTAATCTTCTTATTTAATATAGATAAAAGTAAATGTATTACAATAGGTTCAATAATAATATCGCTTAGTTGCTCTGTATATGTGCAACTAAAATACAATATATTCAATATAAAACATGACCTTACATTTGCAATTCCGGGGTATTCTTCCCAATATTTTAAAAAAGAAGCTTCAAAACAAGAAAATATTCTAATACCCAAAAATAAATTAGCTTCAATTGGCAATGAAACAATTGATATTTTCCCTTACCAAATTGCTTTAATACAAATAAACGGGTTAAACTATTGCCCAAGACCATTACCACAGTCCTATTCTTTTTCAAGCCCTTTGATAGATTCTTTAAATGCAGACCATTTTTACAAAACCAGCAAGCCGGCGAACATTTTAATTCGCAATGAAGGCATAGATAAAAATTACAATTTCTGGAATGAATCTTATACAAAAGCAACTATTTCTTTAAATTACTACTATTGCAATACTATTTCCTTAAAAAAAGACACATTGGAAACCGATGTTTATAACGAAAATTATTTATTGCTAAAAGCTACTAAGCAAGCCCCACGTTATCCACTATTTACAAAAATAGAAGAGCGTAAAATTTTTCTGGGTGAACGAATTAATTTTAGCTTCTCAGACACGGAACTGGTTTATTTTACTGCTGAAATAAATTATAATCTGATAGGTAAACTACGCAAATTTATATTTCAAGTACCTGCTACATATATAAAATTACACTTTAGCGATTCCACATCACAAACGTATCCTGCTTTTCGCCCGGAAATATGCCGACCTGTATTAATAAATAAAGCTATTTTAAATAATATAGATTTGAAAAACTTTTTTTCTAAAAACCTAAAAGCTATAAAAAACATAGTTGGGTTCGAAATTTTTTCAAAAGACATTGGCTGCCAACCTGAAATTTCTATAACATTTCAAAAATTTAAAAATTATTAGCTTTAGTATTTTCAGTTAAAATAATTCAGATTGACTTTTTATTCCCGAATATTTTTTTTCTAAATCTAATAATCGCTTTTTTGTAGGTAAGCCGCCTGCATATCCTGTTAAGTTTCCATCTTTGCCAATTACTCTGTGGCAAGGTACAATAATAGCAATACCATTTTGACCATTTGCGGTTGCTACTGCTCTTATGGCTTTTTCGTTTTTTAAATAGATAGATTGCTCTTCATAAGTTCTTGTTTGCCCATAAGGAATAGTAAGTAAAGCATTCCAAACAGTTTGTTGGAAACTTGAACCGGCAAAATGTAAAGGGAGACTGAATTCTTTTCTTTCACCTGCAAAATATTCATTTATTTGCAAAGATAAGTCTCGGAATAACGGATGGTCTTTTTCCGTAAGTTTTTCGCCTGTGTATGTTTCTATACGATTAATTATCTTATCAATATTTTTTCTGTATAGAAAATCAAACAAACAAAGTCTATCGTTTGAAACAGCTGCAATCATTTTACCAACGGGAACATCCAAATAAGTAAAACTAATCATTAGCTTTTTTTAGGTATCTATTAAAAAACAATAAGAACTACATCCTGTTAACAGGAAAAGTTCTTATTATACAATAAAACAAATATCAATTATGCTATAGTTGGCTTAAAATAGTCTCTAATAGCTTCGGTTAATTGAGAGCTGATAAATTTCTCGGCTACACCAATAATATTTTTATATGCATTAGCATGAGAAACACCGTGCATAATGACAACAGGCTTATTGATACCCAGAATAGGCAATCCACCATATACCTCGAAATTGAAATTATCTAAGAAGGGGTCCATGATTTTCTTTTGTATTCTAAGAATATCATATACAGATTCTGCCATTTTTAGTGCTACATTACCAACAAAACCTTCGCATACAATAACCTCGGCTTTATCTAAAAATATATCTCTGCCTTCTACATTTCCGATAAAATTAATATCAGGCATTGCTTTTAGTAAAGGATACGTTTCTAAAGACAGTAAATTACCTTTACCCTCTTCTTCGCCTATATTCATTAAACCTACACGCGGGTTATCAATTCCTAAAACTAATTTTGCGTACAGTTTACCCATTTGCGCAAATTGCACCATGTATTCCGGTTTGCAATCTGCATTAAGACCAACATCCAGCATGAAATTAAACTTTCCATCTATACGAGGCACTGGAGATGCAATACAAGGTCGTATAACACCATCTATACCTTTTACCGTAAACATGGCACCTACTAGCATAGCACCTGTATTACCGGCACTGATAAAAGCATCAGCTTCGCCCTTTGCCAACATCAGTAAACCTTTAACGATGCTAGAATTAGGTTTTGATTTAAATGCCTTTGTAGGATGTTCATCCATAGCTATCTGTACACCGGTTTCTATTAAAGTAAACCGATGTTTATATGGCTCAATCATGCTATAATACGGGGCTATTGCTTCCGAGTTAACGAACAACAATAGATGTACTTTAGAGTCTGGCAATTCTTCAAAAAAGAGTTTTACTCCTTTCATGCCTTCTTCAGGGGCAAAATCGCCACCCATAATATCAAGCCCTATCTTCATCAGATGAAAATATTTTTATATATTTGTTTCACCCTCAATAACTGGGGTTTTGTCAATGACTACTTTTCCACGATAGTATAGTTTTCCTTCTACCCAATGTGCGCGATGACGCAGATGGCTTTCTCCTGTTGTGGCATCAATTGTCCATGTCTCAGCTTCAGCTTTGTAATGCGTGCGTCTTTTGGCACCTCTTTGCTGCGAATGTCGTCTTTTTGGATTCGGCATTTTACTTTGTTTAAATTATTGTTTTACTAAAAAAAATACTTATTAATTCAATTTACTTTCTTTATTATCAGATTTAAAATTCTCTAAATCTTTCCATAACGGATTAATTTTAGGTTCCTCTATTTCCGATAGTTTGCTTAGCAAAAGTAATGCATCTGCATTGCATCCTAAACTTCCGTCTGCATTATCAGGATGAATACGTTGTAATGGAATACTTAACATTAAAAATTCGTAAAGCCAATTACTAATATCTATCACTGTCTCACTCCTTGCTATAAAAATCACATCGTCTTCATCTTGTATCTCGTCTGTTTCTTCACCTGTCAACTTAATAATCAAGTTAAACTCATCCCACAATTTCAATACAAAATCATCTCCACATCTATCACAAGGTACTGTTACTTGTCCATCTACATCAAAATGCAACATAAAAAAACTTTCATGCTTATCAAACTCAAGTTTAATTTTTGCACTCCAGTTACTAAAAACTTCATCTATTTCACGGTCGCACATGAAATCATTATCTATTTCATATACGTAAGTGTGTACTCCGGGCTTCAGACCCTGCCAAGCTATTTCAAATTGTCGGGTGTTCTTCATCCCTTACCCATTTCGGTTTTTATTTCAAAACACTATCCTTCTACAGACAGGTCGTTCCAAATGGGATGCAAATTTAGAAAAAAAAATTAAGATTACATCAATTTATTTCGTTTAATTAAAAATGTATGCAAAACTTCCTCTACAGGGCTTTTAAGGTCAACATTAATAGTGTCAATTTGATATTGATGACATTTATTCTTTACTAATTCTCTAAACGCTTCAATACCCTTTATATATTGTTCTTTTACTTGCTGTGGTTGTAATTTAATCCGCTCTCCACTTTCCATGTCCACAAATTCATAAGGTCTATTTTCAAATTCAAATTGCAATTCCATTGCACCATCTACTACATGAAATAAAACTACTTCATGTTTATTATAACGCAAGTGTTGCAATGCAGAAAATAAATCATCTATATGTTCCGTATCATCCATCATATCACTAAAAACAATTACTAACGAACGTTTGTGCATTTTCTCTGCAATAAGGTGTAAAGCACCGGCTGCATTTGTAGATACATTCTGTGTCGAAATATTAATAGTACTTGAAAGTTCATTGGTAAGCATTCTATAATGGCTGTGTGCCGACCTACAGTCAGAGAAATAATTAATATCTTTATCAAACAATGCTAATGAAGATGCATCTAATTGTCTTTTTAACAATTGTAACAATGCTGCTGCTGCAACACAAGAAAACTGTAACTTACTTATTTTAGTATTATCTTGCGGATACTGCATTGAAGACGAAGTATCTATTGCGATACAACATCTAAGATTTGTTTCTTCTTCAAATCGTTTTATAAATAATTTATCTGTGCGTCCGAATACCCGCCAGTCAATATGCCTTAACGGGTCG
>CAIWXG010000043.1 GCA_903916555.1 uncultured Bacteroidota bacterium | reverse complement strand
CAAAACCCCAAAACCCCTAAGTTGTATAAAATTAAAAATATTTAAATATTTAATAAAAAATAACAAAATTATAATAAAATTTTTAATTAAAATTAGAATGTCATAAGTAGTAGTTGTTGGAGGAGCAGGAGCAGCAGGAAGAGTTCATGTATAAAATTTAAAAAAGTTAGGAGCAAAAGTCGCATCTTTTGATATTACTGAAAATCCTAATGCAGATTTTAATTATGATGCAAAATCTTCAAGCCATTCATAATGTGTGAAAGATGGATTTTAGCTTGCTGTACTAGCTGTACCTGATAATATTGCTTTTTAGCATACTGACAATATTTTAGATTAAGATTTTTAAAGAATTTTAATTGAAAAACCAGGTGCACTAAACTCTGAAGAGCTTGAAAAGCTGATTAACAAAGCAGAATCAAAAGGAATAACAATGTATATAAATTATTAAAGATCATTTGATGAAAGAATTAGTAAACTTTACAATACAATTACTGATTTAATTAAAGTAGGGTATTTTCTTGATTATGTTTCAGTTTACAGTTGTGATAAGGCATGGCCTCCATAACCCTGTCCTTAATATTTAAATTAGGGCTGCCATGATTATGCAATTCTTTTAGGAATATTGCAAATTAGTGGAATGAAATTAGAGGATGTATAATCTAGAGGAGTCAAATGGCATGGCAAAAATGATACTAAACTTTTCAAAATTACAGGATCATTTTCAAATTAGTAACATGAATCTGGACTATATGATGTTATGATGGGCAGAGTAAGTTCATCTGGAACTTTTACAGAAATTTATGTTAAATTATCTAAATTTGACACTGAATCAAATATGTATGTGCCTTTTGAATAAAAAATATGTTTTCCAGAAGTTCCAGATTTAGACTCTTCTTGGTAAGATAATTGGGGAGGAGCATTTTATAAATCAGCAGAAGCTTTAATAAAAGGTGAAAATGGTGTATCAAGCAGATTAGGAGTTAACATATTAAAATTTTCAGAAATGGCTGGCTAATCATATAATTAAAATGGCTCAATTATTAAAAACACTTTAATTTGATAAATTTATAATTTTAATTTTAATTTTAAAATAATTACCATTTAATATTTTCATTAATGAAATTAATTAAAATAGTAGCCATTGCTATATGTTCATTCTTTTTAGGATGTGTTTTTATACCTGTATAGGGAAAAAATAAAGTATATATTTTAGAATCATTAAGTTGGGTAGTAGCTTTTTTTATATAAGTAGGCCAAACAGCATTTTCTTTAGTAGCATCCATACCGCCTAATGCACAAATTATGTGTGCTTCCGGGTATTTATTTCTAATAGATAATAGGAAGTTTTTATAACAGTTGATTATATAATCTTCATTAGGTGCTGTATTGCCAAAACGAGCCTTAAACTGTGCATGTTCGGGATTATGTATAAGCCAAGAATCATTTTGTAGAATTTTAATAACAACAATATCAGGCGTATATTTTGTGAAATCCCATTTATGAATAGAGTCTTCCGGGTCTATGCGGTCATACATTTCAGGCATAATAATAGGAAACCAGCTTAATATTAAACCAATGCCACTTTTAGAAATGCAATGGTAATCGGCATTAAAATTACGTGCAGTAATTGCAGCATAAGTATAGTAATTATTAAAATATTTCGGGTTGCCTGAATCACTATTTACATCCTCTAAACTAAATCCTGAAGTAATAGAATTGCCATAAAATTCCATCTTCTTTTTTCTTGGTTGCTTAGCCGGTAATAATTTGCCATTTCCATCAATTGAAAAACCATAGAACCATGTTTTACCATGCGTACATTCAGTAAGTTTAACAAGTTTTAGAGTGTGCTTACCTGAAGATAAATTGGATGCTAACTTATATACATTTTTATTAGTATCAGGGTTTATTTTATAATATATATCGTTGTCAATAATTACATAAAAGAAATTACTTCCAAATTCATCTTTAAGTGTAGCTCCTATTTCAGTTCCTTCAAAATTAATTTCTATAGATGTTCCCGACCAATAAATAATGGTTGCACTATCATTATTCATTGAAAATCTACCTACATAATCTATATTTTTATTATTATAGCTTATGCTAATAGGTAAAGTTTGCCTGCATGAAGAGTTTGTGCCTACAAATAAGAGTAAGATAGAAAACACAATAATCGCATATCTATTTATTTGAGATTTCATACATTATTTTTAAAATTTGAAGTATGAAATCTACGCTCCAAATTGTGTTAAATGATGGTCTAAATGTTTAACCATTGCTATACTCCATTCACGCGCAGTCATATTGCCAAAAAAAGGATGTTCCTTATTTCCCATCTCTACTTCTCCTTTTTTTGATAAACGGGTAACTAATAAAATTAATCTATCTTTCTCTTTATTAAATTCTCGAGAGTCAATAATTTTAAAACTTGGGTCGGTAGGTAAATTCTTCTTAAATGGTTCATTACCGGTAACCATGTTTTTGGCAAACTTGCCAAATAGAAGTCCCATAAACGTTCGTTTCCCTGTTTTATCTCCTAATGCTATTGCAATTGGTTCGCAACAATGAGCCAGCATTTGTGATACATTCATTGTTCCCCATTGGTTTTTTGATTGCGGGCTTAATTTGTTTATTCTATTTACTAATTCTGTAAGAGTAGATGCTTCAAAAATATTATTCATATAGTGTTTTGTTTTTATGTTTTTTGCTGATAAACAATAGTTTTCTCGATTAAAAATAAATATTTATTTAGGTATTACACCATAGTCTTTAAGAATATCATGAAGAATAGTAAGTCTAATTTCTTTCATATTATCATCTGAATTATCTTTTTCGGGTATTTCAAAATTTTCACTAAAAAAGTATGGATAATATCTTTGGTCAGTTTTATTCATAGACTCTTTTTCTTCCTTAATATTTAAGATTCTTTCTGCGAAACCTACTATCCATGCTATTTTTTTAGTACCTCTTATGCTTGTACCTGTTTTATAATAAAGGTTATATAAAGGTGTTTGTTCTCTAAGCATAAACACTTTTACCATTCTTTGTGCTCTTTCAGAAAAGGGTAGTTCTGTAAAATACATTTTTTTAAGAAAGGTTAATTGTTCATCAACAGATATCTTCAATGAATCATTAAGCCAAAAATCATCAATATGAGTCCCCATATTCATATTGCCGTATTTTACCGTATCTAAAAAATGTTGCATCCTTCCCGGTCCTATTCTTCGGGCTATTTCTTGATAGTAGGGTACACAACTTACTTTAAAAGCCTCACGCATATCCATGTCTTTGTCCCATTCAGGCATACGTTTTATGCTATCCCATTTTATAATCAATAAATCGTTAGGCGCTACTGCGGTTTCTAATGCCACTAATGAATTAAATATTTTAAACGTAGATGCCGGTGTAAAACGTTGGGAACAACGATCTAAATTATAATAATAAACCGACTCATGTGTATGGTCTATTAATTCGAAACAAGCATTTTTGATTCCTTGTTTTTCAAAAAAAACACCCCATTCTTTTTTTTCCTTAATTCTGGTTTGGTAACAAGAAGAGAAAATAAGAAGTATTGAAAAGTAAAATAATATTTTTTTAAACATTAATAAAAGATTTAGTCATAACAAGTATGTTTTTTAATATCCTTGTTATATTTAATTTCATCAAAGGTAATAAAATAAAGAACAGGCAATTACTGGATTTAGGTATTACCTGTTCTTTTATGTATAAATTATAGCCCTTTTTTAGTAATAAAAGTACTTTTCGGATTAAAGTTATTGAGTTCTAATACCCATTTATCATCAACAGCATTAAAACCAAGGCTTTCAAAATGATTTTTTACAATTCCAGTCTTTT
>CAIWXG010000042.1 GCA_903916555.1 uncultured Bacteroidota bacterium | reverse complement strand
TTACTTGCTTTTCATCTTGATGGACAGCGATTAAAACAAAATTTGTATGACTTATATACTCAGGCAAAATATACCTCTTTAAAGTAGAATGTAAAAACAATATACTATTTCTTTTTAAAACATAACAGATGAATACTATAAATGATATTTCTAAGAGTGCAGAACATGAGGCGATAGCTTGGTATGCATTGCAAATAGCACAAGAACAGTTAGGGCAAAGCGAAAAGCCAGTTGGTAGTAATAGTGGCCCGATGGTAAATGAGTATTTAAAATCTGTGGGTTTAGCACCCGGTTATGCTTGGTGTCAAGCATTTGTATATTGGTGCTATGCACAGGCAGCTCTGAAACTAAAAGCAGCAAATACGGTTGTAAAAACCGGAAGTGTTATGGATTGCTGGAACAGAACCACCGGAATTAAGAAAATAACAAAGGCAGAGGCTCATAAAAACCCTGAAATTTTGAAACCAGGTTACCAGTTTATATTGTCTTTTGGTACTAATACCGGCCATACGGGCATTGTAGAAAGCATAGATATTAGTGCCAATGTAATTACTATACATACGATAGAAGGCAATAGCAATACCGATGGCAGCAGAGAAGGTTATGAAGTAGTGAGACATAAACGGACATTGGGAGATAAATCGCTATTAGGATTTATTTGTTATTAATAGGTGATTATACGATGTGTAATTATTGCATTCAATTAAGATAAAAATAAATTTTCTTACTTTTTAATTAATCATAATACTATAAAATATGGGAAGTGTAACTATAAATTTGTCGAACGGGCAGCTTGGTGCGGTGCTGCAAACCAATGACGGTATTACCGGATTGATAACTACCGGAACAACGGAGGGAGCCTATACGGCAGGGGATGCCATTTTAATTACCGGACTTGCTGATTTTATGGGGCATGGCATTACTATAACAGGCAATCCATTTGCATATAAGCAGGTAAAAGAGTTTTATGATGAAGCAGGTGTAGGTAGCAAGTTATATTTAATGTTAGTGCCGGCAAGCATGAAGGTGAACCAGATTGCAGATAAAACAAATGCTAACGGTGCAGAAAAATTGCTTCTTTTTGCTAATGGGCAAATAAAAGTTTTAGGCATACTTACAGACGATAATGCTGTTTATTTAGGTGGTTCACCGGTTGTAATTACCAATGGCTTAAATGCAGATGTATCTACTGCCGTTACCAATATGGCTGCACTGGCATTAGACAGGTTTCAGGCACAGCAGCCGTTTAGATGTATTATAGGCGGTACTTCTTATACAGGAGTAGCCACTGCACTTACAGATGTAACATCGGGAACAAGCAATAACCGTACATCGGTTTTGATTGGTGATAGTGTAAGTGGTGAGGCAGCTTGTATAGGTCTTTTGTTAGGAAGAATAGCCGTGATACCGGTACAGAGAAAAATATCGAGAGTAAGAACGGGTGCATTAACAAACCAAAGTGCTTATGTAGGTGTGTTAAGTGCTACTGCAATAGGTGCTAATTTATCTGTAATTGCAAGTAAGGGTTATATAACCTTTATAACTTACCCTAACATAAGTGGCTACTATTTTTCGGGCGATGATACTTGCAGTAGTGTTGATGATGATTATCATTTTTTGGCACGCGGCAGAGTTATTGATAAGGCTCATTTACTTACTTATTCCACATTTGTACAAGAAATTGATGACGAAGTACTTGTAAATACCGATGGCACATTAGATGCCGGTTTCTGTAAATGGTTGGGCAGGCAGATAGAGAACCAAATAAACAATACCATGACAGCTAATAAAGAAATAAGCAATGTAGCCTGTTATATAGACCCGATGCAAAATATTATTAGCACAAGCCAACTGAACATTGTCTTGAAAATAACACCTGTGGGTTATGCAAGCGATATAGAAATTGTATTAGGTTTTACAAATCCATTGGTTTAGGGAAACTGATTTTTTTTAATTTTAAAAACAAAATTTATGCCATCAATATCGTTTTTTGACAGTAAAGATTGTGAATGGGCAGATATGACAGTGATGTTTGCAGGTGCACCATTAACCAAAATAAGAGGTGTAAAGTACAAGGCTGCCAAAGAAAAGCAGCTATTACATGCCGCAGGCGATGAACCTATAAGCATACAGAGTGGCAACCGCAGCTACGAAGGACAAATAAAAGTGCTAAAGGGTGCAATAGACGACCTAAACCGGGCAGCACAAGCAGCAGGCGGCGATGATATTTTAGACATGCAGTTTGATATTGTTATTACCTATAAACCCAAAGGCACGCGCATGTTACAAACAGATACACTGGCAGGTGTAGAAGTAAAAGACTTTGAAAAAGGTTGGGAACAAGGTGCCAAGAATATGGACGTAACACTACCGATTGTATTTTTAAAATTGATTACGGAGTAAAAGGAGAATCAACCATTAAACAAACTACTATTTTATGAAAAAAGAACAAAACAGTTCGCCGGTACAAGATACTACCGGCGAACACGGAATAGCATTAACAGGACAAGCAACGCCAATACAGATTGCGGAATGGAAAAATAAACATAAATATGGTATTTATGCTATTGAAACGGAGGGACATATAGCCTATTTTAAAAACCCGGGAAGAAACGAACTGAATTGTGCTATGAGTAAAGCCGATAAAGACAAAGCACTAGCGATGTTTGAAGAACTGGCACTCATAACATTTATTGGTGGTAGCGAAGAGATACTGAATAATGATCAACTGTTTATAGGAGCTTGTCAGGAATTGAGGGTGAAGCTGGAAGGGAAAAAGGCAATACTGGTAAACTTATAGCGGAATCGGGCGGAGGACCGGGGTTTGATTCCATAGGCTATTATGAAACAATGATTGAATATTACTTACCGGGTGTGGCACACAGGGAATTAAGCGATGAGGCATTTGCGCAAAAATTAGCACATTTGGAGTATATAAGAAACAATAGTTTTATGCAATAATTTTATCATATCACAATTTTCTAATCTTCATTACTTATGACCAATCTATCCACATACTATCCATTTAAGGATAATGCAATTGTATATGCTTTATCAAATAGTTTGATTAAGGCTGTGAGAAATGTACAAAAAAATACAGATTTAATGCATTTGTTACAATTGCAATTGAAACAAAAGCAGCAAGCAATTTGCAAAAAGATTAATAAAAAGGAAATTCCCGCTTTAGTTCGCAATCTTTTAATAGTGGATACGACAAGGAAAGAAAATAGTTTATTGAGACAACATATTGATAACGATAAAGAGTTGCCTAAAATTATAGCAGATACAAATTTGGTTACAAATAAATACATATCTACTGCAACTAAAGGTGATATTATAGATTCAAAGAAGGATGTAAAAGATGATAAGCAAGTAAATTTAAATACAATGCTTATTAATACTACTACAGAGAACCTAATAGCTGAGATTAAGAATGCAACCAATAAACATGCTGTTATTGATGCACTTAATTTAAAGCAGGAACAAAATGGGGTATCTGCATTTGCCGAAGTGCCTTTACAAAAATATGCTATTAGTAAAAATATTGGTGAGATTGCACTAAAACAAAATAAGTCAAATAGCGATGTGGCTGAAAAAGCAAGGCTTTTACAAACTGTAGGGATAGGAAATGAACAAAATAGCGTTTTGGAATTGCCAAAATTTGCAACAGAAACACAAAATGATGCAGAACGGAACAAAGTGCCGGTGGTTATAAATAGTACCGTAGCCAATATAAATGCAGGTATATCAATATTGCAATCTAAAGGTATCGGTAAGGCTACAAATTTGAATGCTCCTTTATTGCCTAAGTTAGCCCAACCTTTATCTATAGCGAGAAAAACGGAGGATGTAAAAAATTCCCAGTTTGTGCAAATGCCTGCTGCTGAAAATAGAAATATTAAAAAAGAGACTTTTAAGCCGGCCCCTATAAATACCAACTATGAAACCGGAAAGGAAAATACAAGAGCCGGGGTTATGAATATACATTTAAACGCTCCTATGATTGGCAATTTTACCATAGCAACAAATACAGCTAGAGAGGAAGGATTGGGCGATTTTAAACGAAAGGTTGAAGAGGTGCTATTAGATATTTTAAATAGTGCCAATGTGAAATGAAATTTTTGTTGTTCAATTTTTATCTAAACCTACCCACCTATGCCTGAATTATCTTTTAACTTAGCCGCTTTATTTGAAAAAACCTTTGGTTATAAAACACATGCATTTGAGCCGATATTAGAACCTGTATATGGCAATAAGCGACTTAGCAGGATGGAACAGGGGGTACATGGGTCGGCTTATTATGCCAATGATGCATTAGGAAACGAATATTATATGCCTGTAACTTTGTCATACTCTAATGAGGCAAATACAGGCAATAACCCGCAAGTATTGCAAAAATACAGTCTGCCGTTTCCTGTAATTACGATAAGCAGCAGGAAAACAATTATTGAAACGGCGCTTACCGAAAGACGGGGTACGGTGAAGGAATTGATAAATATAACCGATTATGAAATTGTGATAAAGGGTTTTATTATAGGTACTGCTAACGAGTTTCCGGAAATGGAGGTGAGCAAATTGAGGACTATTTATGAGCAAAATACACCTATTGCAATACTGTGTCCGCTTACGGATATTTTTTTATTGAGACCGGATAGAAATGGCAGTGACCAAGTGATAATAAGTGATTTACAGTTTCCGGCAATAAGGGGTGTTAAGAATGTGCGACCTTATCAACTTACAATGTTAAGCGACGAACCGTTTAATTTGTCTTTGATTGCATAGTTAAAATAGTTATTCTTCTTTTCTAAAGTTTAAATTATCAAGTTATGTATGTATTGAATAGTGATATTACGATTGGTAATTTCAGATTTAGTGGGGTTAATGCTTTGTGTATTAATAAAAGTATGCATTCTATTGTGGAAACGGCTGTTATAATATTACCTTCGATAGCTAAGGTGTCTAAAAATGCTAAGGTATTGCCGGGTACTGTAATTACCGGTACGCAATTTAAAGATGGCGACCCTGTTTGTATTCAATTAGGTTATAACGGCAAGTTGAATACAGAGTTTACAGGGTTTGTGAAACAGAGAAATTTGAATATGCCGCTTGAGGTTGTTTGTGAGGGTTATAGTTATTTACTGAGGCGTAATACGGCAAGTGTGTTTTGGAAGACAGTTTCGCTAAAAGAGTATTTGCAATTTGCTGTTAGCGGTATCCATTCAAAATATAGTATTAAAGTAGTATGCGATTTAGATTTGGTGTTATGTAATGTTTTAATCAATAATCAGTCGGGCTTTGAAATGATTAATGACCTTGTTAAATATTGTGATGGAAACATTAGCTGCTTTTTCATTTCAACGGGTGTTTTATGGTGCGGTTTGTATTACAGTAATTGTGCTATAGGCAAGAATGTTTTTAACATAGGCCAAGTAAATTATAGGCTTGGTTATAATGTATTAAAAAACAATACCTTATACGAAAGAGTAAATGAAAATGACCCTACGGAGGTTATTTACAGCAAAAAGCTATCTACAGGAGCTGTATTGTTACAATCATCGGATGTGTTTAGTGTTGTTGGCAGTACCCATAAACGTATGTTGAATACTATAAGCAGTGCGGGAGAGCTAAAGTTGCTTGCTAATGAAAAAGCTTATCAATGCAGTTATAACGGGTATGAGGGTAATATAGTATCTTTTTTAGAGCCTTATGTAAGTGCCGGTTATATAGCCAACATACAAGACAGCAGTTATGCCGATAAAAACGGAAATTATGTTGTAGAAAGCACGGAAGTTAATTTTGGTATCAATGGGGCAAGAAGAATTGTAGAAATAGGAGCAAGAATAGCTTAGGAAGATTACTATACAATTAAGATTGATTTATGAATAAGAATACGGCTAAAATAAAATCGGGTATTAGGGAATTGGCAGATAAAGACAATGAGATAATTAGTGGAACTTTTGTTGCAGGTAGCTTTAGCAGCATAAGCAATACTATTAGTGTGCTACCAAGTAGCGGAGGTTTGCCTATAGAAGGGGTGATGCTCAATACAATTACCGGCAGCACCAATGGTTTTATTATTTATCCGGCTGATGGCAGTAATGTGGTTATAGGTACTATTGACGGCCCGGGTGAATGGATTTTATTGCGTGCTGCCGATTTAGTAAAAGCCGCTATAACTATTGGTACAGTGGTTTATGAAATAGATAACACACAGGTAAGTATTGTAAATGGTGCATTGACACTGAATGTAGGTAATACGGTTTTTAAAATGAACACTGCTACCGATGGGCTATATGCTTTGCTACACGATTTAATAAGTGCCATAACTATGCTAACCGTACCTACTACAGGCGGACCAAGCGGTGTACCTATAAATGTTTTGGCTTTTAATGCGCTGTTAACAAGATTAGAAAGTTTATTGGCAGGATAATATTTAAAAAAACAATAAAATAAAACTAAGAATTATGGCTCGCTTAATGATAGACCTGGCTCTTGATGATACGGAAGACTTAACAATAACAGGTGGTGATTTTACCATAACAGAAAGCACTGCCCGGCATCAGGAACAACTTATTTTAAATAATAAGGGAGATTTTAAACAGAACCCAAGTATAGGTGTTGGTGCAGCCTCTTTTATTGACGATGAAAATACCAATGAGTTACTTCGTGCATTAAGTATTGAGTTTATTAAAGATGGTATGGATGTTTTGTCGGTAAGGTTAGAGCGGGGTGTGGTATATACGGATGCGTTTTATAGGTAAGGGGGAATCCCGACAGGGATGATATTATTATAGAATTGATTGAAAATTTTAGTAAACCCTGAAGGGGTGATATAATATTGTAAGGCATTTAATTATAATATCACCCCTTCAGGGTTTTGGGTACATTTAGAACGATTTTGCTATAATAATATCACCCCTTCAGGGTTTTGGTATTTTTAGAACGATTTTGCTATAATAATGTGCCCATTTAGGGTATTGGGAATAATTACAAACTTTTTTTAGAATGTCTATAAAACGATAACAGAATATCATAGATTTGCAAGAGGTAAATTAAGCTATTAATTTGAAAGATTATTACTATATATTAGGTATTGAGAAGCATGCTACGGATGAACAGATAAAATCTGCTTATAAAAAGTTGGCTGTTAAATTTCATCCTGATAAAAATAATGGTGATAAATTCTTTGAAGAACGGTTTAAAGATATACAAGAGGCTTATGAAACGTTAAGCGACCCTATACGGAAACGAAACCACGATGCAACTCTTAAAAACAATACGAGCTATGGCAATACCAATACAGGTAAAGCTTATGAAGAGGAACTAAAGCGTAAGGAGCGAACACACCAAGAGGAATTAAGGCGGCAGCAAAGAGAGCATGAAGACGAACTGAGACAAAAAGAAGAAGAGCTTAAAAGGAAATACCAAACACCCCAACAAAGAGCTGCCGAAGAAGCAGCAATGAAAAAACAACAAGAAGAACAACGAAAGCAGCAAGAAAACAATAGAAAGATTGCCGAATTAGAACGACTGAATTATAGACTTAAAAAGGCAAATACAGAGCTTGTAGAGCTAAATACTAACGTTGTAACCAAAACCGATGAAATAAAACAAATAGAACAAGATATAAAAAATGTCGGTTATAAGGGAAAATGGAAATTTACGAAGAATAAAAAAGAAGAATTTTCTTTAGAAAATATATATATATTAATTCTTATTGCCATTGGTTTATTTTCGGTTGTAGCATTCATATTTTCAATAATAAAATGATAATCATCTGTATGTTTTAATGCAATTAAGAAATATTATTAAACATAAATACTATGCCCACCTATACAACAAGTACAAATGAAACTGCATTAGATATTACGCTTATGACAAGTGGCACTTTAGAAAACGCTATGTTACTAATGGGTGCTAATAACACTTCTATTTCTGCATTGCCGGTTAGCGGTTTTACATTTATAATACCAGATACGCTATTACCGGATGCTGACACACTGCTTTACTTGCAACAAAATGGTATTGTAATAGGTACTAAGGGTGGTTTGTAATTTGCGTCTATGGGTTTGGTTGTTGCATTGGAAGTTGAAGTAAATTCAAAATATTAGCTTAATTTTGCCTTGATTATAATTGTGTAATATGCTAATAAATGGAAGATTATTAGAGATAAAATGGATACAAGAGTTTCAGATAAAAATGATAGAGCTAATAAAAAACAATATAGAAACGATACAAGATGTTTGTAAAAAACATCAGGTTATTTCTTTATATTTATTTGGTAGTGCTGTTGATGAAAGCAAATTTACACAGCAAAGCGATATTGATTTCTTATATGAAATAGAAACTGAAAATTTTAATAATATAAATAATTATGATTATATAGACAATTTGAATGATTTAGAAAATAGCTTAAATAGTTTGCTTAGTAGAAAAATAGACCTCGTGCCCTACAAATATATTCATAACCACATTTTTAAAAAGAATGTTGATAAATCGTCTGTATTGATATATGAAAAACATTGATAGAGATAAACTTTATAATGATATAATAACAGCCATTAATAATATAGAAACATCGACAATAGGTCTTGATGCAAAATATTATAATAATTATGAGATAAGCTGGATTGTAGAACGGGGTATTGAAATTATTGCTGAAGCAATAAAAAGAATTATCAGCAATGATTCGGATATTAAAATTTCAAACGTACAGAAAATAATTGGCACAAGAAATAAAATAACTCACGAATATGATGCAATAGATATTTATCAACTGTATATAATTGTCACAAAATACTTACCTATTTTGAGAAACGAAGTTGAAATTTTGCTTAACATGAAAACAGAATAATTTTATTGCGATTTTTTTTCAACATACCCTATCCAATGCCGACTATCACCTACCACCCAAACTGCATTAGATAAAACCTTATGGCAAGTGGTACTTTAGAAAACGACACACTGCTTTACTTGCAACAAAATGGTATTGTAATAGGTACTAAGGATGGTTTGTAAAGATTGCTCTCATTAGGCAGATTTCTCCATTAC
>CAIWXG010000041.1 GCA_903916555.1 uncultured Bacteroidota bacterium | reverse complement strand
CTTGGTAATACTACCTCAACTGGATAAATATTACCAAATAGTGAATAGTTTATGACTAATTATTTTTAATAAAAAGGACTTGCAGTAATTCCGCAAGTCCTTTTTATTAAACTTTTTATACTCGAAATAGAAAGTTATCTCTCTAATTCAACAGCCTTTGGAAATAATATATTATTTTCTAAGTGTATATGCAAATGGAGGTCATTTTCAAATTCTTCCAGCTTTTTATAGAATAAATAATAACTATTACAAGCATCTGCCGGTAATGTATAATCATTAGATAATGCTTTTATTTCGGCACCTAAATTGCCAACAATTTCATGGTCGTTTTCCATAACAGATATAGGTTGCAATATAGAACCAAAACCGGTAGATGCATTCATGCCTTCTATTTTATTTACTTCTAATTGCTTAATATAGGGGAATAATATTTTTTCTTCTTTAATTAAATGTGTTTTAATTTCGCTGAATAATAATTCTGCTTTTGATTTAATTTGTAACAATTCAGGATGTTGTTTGCCATGGTGTTCTGCAACTTTTATACATAATTCTTCAATAGCAGGTATGTTATTTTTTACATAAGAATGGTGTACATTTATAATATAGTCTATTAAAAAAGTAAGATTCCAAGAATTATAATCGTGTTGGGGTATTAAGTTATTAATTTTACCTATATCCTCCAATTCAGCTTTTATCTGTAATACGTCTAAACCTTTTTCTTTACAAGAATCTTCTAAAGTGTTCTTACCCCCACAACAAAAATCTAAACCATATTTTTTAAATACTTCTGCTTTTCGTAAATCTTTTGCAGCTATTTCGCCTAAAGTTTCTACTTTTTGTGAAGATAAGTATTTTCTTATCTCCACTCTCCATAGTTCCGGTCCATTTTCTAAATATGCCCAAGAAAACGTATTTCCACGCTCACCTAACAATTGGTAATAGAGCGGTTTAGGGTCGTGGTCGTTATGTATAATTACAGCCACACCCTCATCTAAATAATCAAAAGCCTTAAAAATGGATGGGTGCTTCAATCTTGGCTCTATTTTAGTAACATCAATAATAATATCCTGTTCCATATTCATTTTTTATTTTATGTTTAAACAATTTGTATATCTTTTTCTATGTGTTTTACATTGAACAGTAAACAGATTTATATGCATTACATAAAAAGCAATTTAAAGGTTCTAAATTCATTCTTTACACCCTATTTCATTCGTCGTCATCTATTAAATGGTCGTGCCTGATAAACTTTCTTCCCTTTTTTAATATTTTTGCCATTTCATCAATTGTGGTTCGTTCCATCATTTTTTCCAAATTAGACCGTATAATCTTATATTTGTCATGCAAAGGACAAGGTTCATCATCTGAACAATATTTTAAACCAAGCCCGCATCCCGAAAATAATTTATCTCCGTCAATAGCTCTTACAACTTCTATAAGTTGTCTGTTTTTCTGTGGCTTGGTCATAAAAAAGCCGCCATTAACACCTTTTTGCGAACTCAAAATGTCGGTATGAACAAGTGTTTGTAAAATTTTTGCAGTAAAATGAGACGGAGCCTCTATATTCTCACTAATTTCTGCAATACCTATTTTATAATCTTGGCTCCCTGTAGCACAAATATAAATGGATGCCCTGATGCCGTACTCACAAGTTTTCGAAAACATGTCAATTAATTTTAATTCAATTATACTTAATATCTCTCAAAAAATAAAGCAATACATAGATAAAACAAATAGCAATTCTTTTATATAAAAAAATATTTAAACCATACACTTATATTTCAATTTGTGTTTGATATTGTTTTAACTTTATTGCATTATATAAATATACAATTACAATAGACGCAATACTTATTACTAAAAAAACACCTGCATAAGAAAAAACTTTCATTACCTTCAGCACAGGCTCCATTATTTCCTGAAAATTTAATTTGCTATTTTCTACAGTCCTATATCCCTTAATAAAGCCTGCAACAATTAAGGCAATCCAAAAACATCCTAACGAAAATTGACTTACCCAATAAGAAAAACTCAAAAATTTACTTACTCGTCCTTTTAAATTATCTATTTTAAGCATGTATGTAAAGCTTGCCAATAATAGCATAGAATTTATGCCAATTGTAGCCCCCATTGCATGGGCAACTGTAATATGGGTGCCATGTGTATATAAATTTATAGCAGGTACAGATATAGAAAGTGTAAGTAATAAGTTCATAAAAACCCAGAATTCAGCAGCAATAATAAATCGGTAAGTAAGTAGATGCCTTAGTTTAGCACGTTGCTCTAATGTCTTTTTAAACGATTGTATCATTCTTATTAAAAACACCCATTCCGTCATGCTTATTACATAAGAGGTATCTCGTATCCATGAGGCTGTAGGAACATTATAGATATGATGTCCCCAATTAAACATTAAATTAGTTAAACCAAGCATATAAAAGAAAAAAGCTGTTTTCCCTTTTGCAATAGTTTCATCACCACTTATTTTCACCATTAGGTAAAGCGATGTTCCATATATCATCTGGTTCCATGCACCTACCATTGCACCATTAGATTTCCATTGCACAGTAATTTCTTTTAAATAGGAGGCTCTAAACCAAGCGATTTGCCATAAATTTTGTTCAACAAATGTTATTAAAAAAAACAATATCCCAGTTGCCCACATCCAAATATACATGGGCTTTTTACCGGTATTTTTAAATAATGGCACATAAAATGAAAACATTAATAATATCCAGCTTATTAATAAGGGCAAACATAATATTGGCGGAAATTCCCAATATTCTCTACCACCAAATATTTTTAAACCATAGCAAATAAAAATAGCAGCAATTGTACTTAGCCATATAACTATAAAACCGGTTTCTAGTAATGCACTACTTTTTATTCCTTTTGCAACTGTTTCATTTTTATAAAATAAGATGCTGGCAGTAGCACCTGTTATAATCCAAAACAATGCAGCAGATACATGAAAAGGTCTTAATTGATAAAAAGGAAGAAATTTATTATAAACCTCAGGATACAAAAAAGCCCAAGTAGCTAAAAGCCCAAAAAATAATGTGGACAATAGCAAACCTAATGCACTTATTAAATATATACGAATATTGCTTTTCATTAATTATCAAGTTTGTAATTTCCAGTCCAAGTAACTTTTTCTTTGCTAACTCTATTTTTACCACTTTTATCTACCCATTTCAAAAAAGAAACAAGCTTAACTATTTCTGAATCAGATAAATTGAAATTGGGCATTTTAGCAGTACCATATTTAATAAAACTACTTATATATAAATCGTTCTTTGTGGTGTCCGATGCCAAATTTGTCAAATCGGGTCCCATATAACCACCCAAACCGTATATTTGGTGGCAACTCTGGCAATTTTTATTCTGCCATATATTCCACCCTACTAATGCATTGCTACTAGGACTTATTTCAGTTTTTTGGGATTTGTCGCAATAATAATAAACCATGCAAGTATAAATTGCAAAGGCAATAAATAACCCAATCCACAATCGAATCATTACAAACTTTTTTTATGATTTTTAGATAATCAAACTCCCAAAGAAAATTTGCAATGCAAAAATATTTAAACATTCCTGCTAAAAACATGATTAGAATCAGTAAATAAACTATCTGTTTTCATAAACGGGAATAAAAAAAGGCAGCAACATTTTATTGTTGCTACCCTTTGAATTTTGGGAATATACTATTATATGTTTCTCTGTTTATATTATCATCGTATCCTCTTTCTGATATTTTTCATTTATACTTTTTCGCATCCTATAAATATAACGTCCTGATATTACTATATATGACCATGCAAAATGAATAATACTAAATCCATATTTTGATTCAAAATAATATGCACTAAGTAAACCTGCAATAAGAACTGCTATAAGTATAATTATAATACGAACCATTTTATGTATCTCTGCACTTTTACTCATTTTGCAAAAATAAATAAATATTAATAAAAATCTCAACATTAAAATTTCAAAAAATGCAAAAAAAACGATAAGCAAATCTTTACACAGTTTGTAAACAAAAATTAGACATTGCTAATATATTTGCCGCTTTATCTAATTCT
>CAIWXG010000040.1 GCA_903916555.1 uncultured Bacteroidota bacterium | reverse complement strand
TTACGGGCAGGCCTTCGGGATTAATTTTATGGAGTCTGAATAGTTACGAAAAAATTCATTCTTAGGCTCTGTATTTTGTTTTGTCTTTGTCTCTTGCTTTAGGAAATAAGCAAATAATAATAACTAAAACAATAGCACCCAAAGTGGCAGAAGCAATTTTATTAAGTAGAGGATTGGTAATAAAACCCAGATATTTTTGGAATAAAAGAGACCCGATAACAGCACCTGCTATACCTATAATAATAGTTACAAGCATACCGAAACCACGGCTGCCAACTAAAAATTCGGCTAGCATACCCGCTACTGCACCAATAAAGAGTACCATTAACCAATGTCGCCAATGTAAGGTAATGTCTGTAAGAGAAAATAATATCAATGTGTTCATACTAAATATTTTTTTAAGGCTAAAGATATGGAATTAAATGTATTATGCAATACCAAATTGCATATTATTTTTGTAAATACTATACATAGTTGCTTTAATTTTTATTTATAAAATCAACCATTTTCATTCCAATTTCATTAATGGTTAATAGTATTGCTTCGTGTTGTATTCTGTTTTTCGTATCTGTATTATCCATATCTTCCGTTTTCTTTTGCGACATAAAATCTTTTGTAGATATGGCTGTGAAAGGTACTAAACCGGTTCTTACATCTAACATTATTAGCTGTGTTGTTGCAAATGCCTTAATGTCATCTTTCGATAAAAATTTAAATTTAGTATAAATATCACTCGAAATAGAATAAATAATTACTATATCTGATTGCATTCTTACTGCTGCTTCTCTTATGGTTGTAAAAGTTTCAGGTTTAGAAAGTAACATATCGGGTATTAAAGAAACTCTTTCTACTCTTGATGTCTGCTTTAAATGTTGCGTTAGCAAATCTATATATGTTTGCTGGTTTCTTAAATATACCTCGACTGTATGGTAATTATTATAATAATAGTAATTGTTTTTTTTAGTGTTGTTTTCTATCTTAATGATTGCAATACGCAGATTAGCAGGTAATAGGTATTTTCCTGACAATATTTTTTGAATATTATCTTCGCTAATGTTCGAGTTTTTATCTGCAAATAACGATTGTGTTATTATTGTATCTTTATTGCCATAAACAGAATTGCCTGTTGTACTTAAATGGCTTGCACCACAAGAAAATAATAAACCAACTAACAGGAGATAAATTATTTTATTTTTCATACTTAAATATGTAAATAATATTTGAATTAAAATGCAATGCTATTTATCTGAATTTCCTTTCTGCCTCTTGTATTTCTAAGTCATTTATGCTTGCGAAACGTTTTTGCATATATCCATTTTCATCAAATTCCCATAATTCATTCCCATAACTGCGATACCATTGTCCTTCGGCATTATGCCATTCATATTCGAACCGAACTGCCATTCTGTTTTCTCTAAAACCCCACAATTCCTTTTTTAGTTTATAATCAAGTTCTTTAGCCCATTTACGTTTTAGGAACTCTTTTACTTCTTCTCTGCCATTAATAAAATCGGTACGGTTACGCCATTCGGTGTCAATTGTGTATGCCATACAAACTTTTTCGGGGTCTTTTGTATTCCAAGCATCTTCGGCAGCTTCTACTTTTTGCGAAGCAGTTTCCATTGTAAATGGTGGTAAAGGAAATCTTTTGGGTTCCATTGTTCAGATTTTATATGTTTATAAATTAATTTGTTATGTGAATTTTTACTTTCTCCATTTCAATGTCCACAATAAATGTTCTATATCTTTTTCTAAAAAGTCTGATGCCGGTTTAAGTGAATCAGAATTAGGCGTAACATTAAAATAAAGTGCCCCACGCATAAAATGATTTGTAGAGTCGGTAGCCGTAAACTGATAACGGGTTGCTACATTGCCTCCAAGTGTATATAAAAGACCGGTAACATTATTTTCGTTTCTAAACTCTTGGTGGTCCATGTATTCTGCCTTTTCGTGGTGAGCATAGGACATCTTATAAGATTCTTCATTTAACCTATATAAAGGTTGCTCTTTATTAATTTCTTTATAAGTAAGATTTATAATAGCACCAAACTCTGTAAAATCAATATTTATCCAATATTTGCTCTCTTTACTCTTGTTTTCAGAGAACAATGTATCTTTTTCAATGCTTCCATATACTGGATATTCAAACGTGTATGGAAAATCAGGATTATCAAAAAGTTGGTATTGATGTTGTTGCGGAGTATCTATTTTAAAATATCCTGATGGCTTTGGTGTATAAACAGGAGGTCTGCAACTAAAAATGACAATAACAAACAGGCAGACTACTAAAAGTTTATTCATATTGCACAAAAATAAGAAATTAGGCATTAAATGTAACAAAGATATTTTAGAGTAGAACAAAAACAGGCATTGCTTTGCTCTATACTTTATTTTGATATTTATAACCAAAATAGAATATCTTATTCAACATTTTATGTAGTTTTGCACCCATTACTATCCTTTTTAGAATTATTAACTAAATATATTAGCTCAATGAAAATATTAGTTTGTATAAGTCAGGCTCCCGACACAACTACCAAAATAGCATTTACAGACAATAATACAAAGTTTGCATCACAGGGTGTTACTTATATTATTAATCCGCACGATGAATGGTATGCTTTAGTGAGAGCTTTAGAATTAAAAGAAAGTGGTATTGCTACTGCTGTGCATTTAGTAACAGTAGGCAAGGCAGATGTTGAACCTGTAATACGTAAAGCATTGGCTTTAGGTGGCGATGAGGCTATACGTATAGATACAGACAGCAACGAACCTTATGTTATTGCAATGGAAATAGCACACTATGCCGAAAGTTTAGGTTACGACTTGATATTATGCGGTAAAGAATCTATTGATTATAATAATGGTATTGTAGGTGCTATGCTTGCAGAATTTTTAGAACTTAATTATATTGGTTTTGCTACAAAATTGGATATTGCCGGCAACATTGCTACCGTGAGCCGCGAAATAGATGGTGGAGAAGAAGTAGATACTTGTAAATTACCATTAGTAATTTCTTGCCAAAAAGGTGTTGCAGAACCACGTATTCCTAATATGAGAGGTATTATGGCAGCACGCACAAAACCTTTAAAAGTTATTGCTGCTGCAGGTATTCAACCATTAACTACTATCGTAAATTTTGAAATGCCGCCTGCAAAATCAGGTGTAAAAATGATAGCTGCAGACAATATGGATGAATTAGTAAATTTATTGCATACAGAAGCTAAAGTTATATAATTTAATCTCTTTCTGAGTTTGATTTAAATATTTAGGAAGATAAAAGAAACAAAAAACTATTATTAATTTATTTATTCCAAATACAATGTCTGTAATCGTATTAGTAGAACATAATAAGGGCGTATTTAAGAAAAAGTCTTTTGAAGCGGTTCAATATGCTTCAAAAATTGCTGATAGCATTGGTGGCACAGTAACTGCTGTTGCCATAGGTAGTGTGTCCACTGAAGAGATGGAAACATTAGGACAATACGGTGCTAAAAAAGTATTGCATACCAGCGATGTTCGTTTAGACAATTTTTGCTCTAGAGCATATACAAAAGTTTTGGCTGCTGCTGCCGGCAAAGAAAATGCAAAAGTCATCATTTGCTTAAACGACAATACAGGTAAAGCTGTAGCACCAAGAATAGCAGCCCGCCTAAAAGCAGGTATGATTGCCGGAGCGATTTCCTATCCTGATTTAACGAATGGTTTTGTTATAAAAAAGAACGTTTTCTCGGGTAAGGCTATTGCACATATAAATATAACAAGTAGCATTAAAGTAATTACAATAATGCCTAATACTTTTGCCATTCAAAAAGGTATAGGTGTGGCAGATATAGAAATGCTTGATGTAGCTCTTGATGATTTGGATTTTGCAGTACAGGTAAAAGAAATTAATCAAACAGTAGGTGCTGTGCCACTTTCCGAGGCCGAATTAGTAGTATCGGGTGGTAGGGGCATGAAAGGACCGGAAAACTGGTATGTTTTAGAAGACCTTGCTAAAGAACTGGGTGCTGCTACTGCTTGTTCTCGCCCTGTTGCCGATTCGCACTGGAGACCACATAATGAACATGTAGGACAAACAGGCGGTACTATACGTCCTAATTTGTATATAGCTGTTGGCATATCAGGGGCTATACAACACTTGGCAGGCGTTAATGGGTCTAAAACAATAGTTGTAATTAACAAAGACCCTGAAGCTCCGTTTTTTAAAGCTGCCGATTACGGTGTGCTTGGCGATGCAATGGAAATAATACCACAATTAACAGCGGCAGTAAAAAAATATAAAGCAAGTCATTAATATATATACATCAACATTCTGAATCATGAAGGTATTTATTTCAGGCGCATCGGGTTTAGTGGGCAGTAATTGTTTGAAACATTTTACAGAAATGGGTTGGGACGCAATTGGCTCTTATTACTCGTTTCAAACAGACGATACTGTTTTTTATGATTCACTGATACCCGACCATCCTGAAAATTTTAATATCCTTGAGTTTGCTCCGGATTATATTATACACTGTGGTGCATTAACACATGTTGATTATTGCGAAACCCATGAAGTAGAAAGCTTTGAAAAGACGGTACAAAGCACTATTAATTTAATAAAAATTGCCAATCAATTGGGTGCCGGAATGGTTTATTTATCTACTGATTACGTATTTGACGGTAAAAACGGACCCTATTCTGAAACAGACCCAGTATGCCCTATAAGTGTTTATGCACATCATAAATTGCAGGCAGAAAAATTAGTATTAAAAGAAATACAAAATGCATTGGTTTTAAGGGTTACAAATGTTTATGGCAACGAATTAAGAGGTAAAAACTTTGTAGCCCGCATTATAGACCAGTGCCTGAAACACGAAAAACTTACTTTAAAATTGCCGGTAGATCAGTATGCATCACCGGCAAATGCGTGGGATATAGCCAGAGCAATGTTCTTGTTGCTTCGTGATGGCAAAAAAGGTATTTATAATATAGGTGGTTCGGAATATATTAATAGGGTAGAATTGGCAGAAATTGTGTTAAGCAACTTCCCCAATGCCCAATACGATTTAATACCCCTAACAACAGATGTGCTAAATCAACCTGCCAAACGACCACTTTTAGGTGGTTTTAAAACAACAAAATTCCATACCGAATACCCGGATTTTGCTTTTTGTACCGTAGATAGCTATGTTAAAGAGGTATTGAGCAGAGAAGTGGTGTAGATTTTTAAATTCTTAGCTAGGTACATATATACAGTTACAGTTTTATTCTTAATTCTTGATGCCCTTAGGAAAATCAAGAAGAACGAGGTAATCGTGGAGACTTCCGTGAGTTCTAAATATAAAAAATTGTAGTCCATGAACTTGGGGAATTGAACTCTTTCCTAAGTTTAAATTATTTTTATTGCAAAATTTCAAGATGAAAAACAAGGTGCCTTAATTTTAAAATAATTTTATATGATACAAACAGTAGTAACTCCGCAAAAAGAAAACTTTGATATGTCGGTTTTATTACCTACCAATTATGTAGGAAAAAAAGTTTATGTGCTTTTTTATATTGATGATGAAATAAAAAAAACAACTGTTTCCGTTTTATCGAAAAAAAAGCCTTCCGATTTTTTTGGCATACTGACTAAAGACGAAGGTGAAAGATTAGACAAACACATTAAACAAATGCGTTGCGAATAGTATGGAAATATTTAATTGACACTAATGTTATTTCGCATTTGTTTGCAGATAAGCTACCGGAAAATGGTAAAAATTTGTAACAGATTTAATCAATAACCTTGTTCTTTTTGATGTTGTTTTCGGGACGCTTCTAATTATATGGACTAAGTGACGCTTAGCCCAATGTGGGTACAATTGATTAAAATATTTTGAATTATTTTTGTATCTTTATAAAAGTTTTATGCAAACACTAACCATTTCTATAAATAATTATAGTGCTATAGAAGTTATACGTCTTTTAGAAAAGAAAAAGGATATTAGCATTATTGAAGAATCAAATATCAATACAATGTCGCTTGCAGGAGCGGCAACAAGTGTTGATGAATTCAGAAATTGGATAAATGCAGCCGAACAGACACCAACACTATCTTTAGAAGAAGCAAAATTAAAATGGGACATAAAAAGAAACCAATTGCTTCAGCATATAAAGCAAGATTAACATTAAATACAATCAGGAATATTGATGAGATAACAGGATATATTACTTTCATTAAGCACCAACCGGCTAATGCAATTATTGTAGGGGATACCATATATAATACAATTGCAAGAATTGAAAAACAGCCTTATGCTTTTAAAGAATGTTTAGAAATTGAAACTAAGTCTAAAATATATAGACAGGCAAAATGTTTATCGTGGTTAATAATCTACAAGATTGTATTGCAAGAAATAACAATACTCGGAATTATGCATAGTTCAAGAATGCCATTACATATAAAAATGCTTAAACAAATAATATATTAGTATGTTTGATAATTATATAGGCATATAGTATATTTTTTCAATACGGCTTCCCTGTGGAAAATCCGGAAGAACGGGGACACTAAGGTTGTGGAACAACAAAGCTACCACTAACACTCCCAGATGGAGATGTATAAAAATAGAAAGTGCCGTATATATAGTTTGATATTTGCTTTGTAACAACAATTTCCCCATTTTCTGCCACAAAACCCGTAATAGTGCCAGTATAAGAAGCATAACTTTCGTTGCTATTTATACCAATACCCGTATTTTGAATTAGGTATGCCTTACTACCAGAATAACAGGTAATGGTAAGATTAATTTTTTCATTTGTACTAGACCTTGTAGCTGTTATGTAATAATTACCCGATAAATTACTTACAGATATTTGATTAAAAGCTACTGCGGTATCGCCATCTACTGAAACTAACATACTGCTTAGGTTAGTTGAACTTCCATTTTTTTTACATGATAACAGAATAAAAATAAAAAGGGTACATGCTAAGATTCTATTCATATAAAAATAATAATAGAGTCAAAAATAATAATAAATTGAATAGTTTGAGAATAATTTTAATTCTATTGTCAGAATACAAAGTCTTCTAAAAGTTACACCATTATTCTATATGTTCCATCGAAATATAAAACTTAAAATGGAATCCATCCCAAGTCTTTGACTATGAAAAAAAGTAAATTAAAAACAGGAGTCTTATAGAACGATGACATAACTGAATAAATATATAATTTATTTAATATAAAAACAAAATGAACATTAACCAGTTGCAGCACCAATTTTAGCGGTATAAAATTCATTATTGTGCAGAAAATGAATAGTATAAAGCATTTTATTATAGCATAAAAATGTGTTGGAAACGCAATATCATTAGGATACGAATTTAAAACGAGTATCGGTGAGGATTAACCAACAAATACAAAAAGTCCTTTTTATGATTTGTAGAAATTTAATTAAATTTACAAAAAAAATCTTCAAATATTTGTATTTACATCCCAAAATTGGTGAATTGGCGAATTTTTATAGCCTGTATAAGCGAGTTAGAACCAATTTTAACGACGACACAGCATGAAAAAAAATATTAACAAAGAGGTACTTTGTGTTCTAAGGAAAAAACTCACAAATCAAATTGAAGTTGATTATATCTTGATAGAAAAGCCGTTAGCTAAAATCATTGACAACTTTTCAGTACTTTGCGACAACCCAAATAGCACCTTACAACAAGTGATTAATTACATCAAGGTAACAACCGAATTAAATAAACTTACCGCCAATTACCGATATTGCGATGATTTAAAGGGTTCCTACCAAGCTTTCAGTGCTAACAATCAAAACACAATTACCGAGATAATCGATAGAGAGAAATTTATGCTGTTAAAACAAAAAAACAATCCTGAAGAATACGACATAAATGAAGCTATTGCAGACTACAAGAAAGAGCTAAAGGAGAAGTATATTTTATGGAGTAATGCTTTTTCAATTAATAAAACTTATCGTCAGTGCCACGAAGACAAAAGCATATTGACTTTTTCACATTGTATTGATGGATGGTCAAATCCAGTTTATCAACTTACAACCAATTTTTCCGTAGAAATTAAGACAAACTTTGGATATGGCAGATCCAGTTACTTTTATACAAAGCTCAAATACAAAAATATTGAAATTACTCCTTTTTCAGAATGGATTGACTATGAATTTGCCAATTTTTTTGAAATAATTCGTTATACTAAATCACACTTATTACTAAATGAAAAATGGTTTGAGGCAATGGATTTTTCTAAGGATGCTTGCAATTTATCAATGACTGACGAGGTGAAATTTGTAGAAAAATATGTCATTGATGAATGTGAACGTATGGTTAGTGGGTTGGAAGATATTTTCAACAAAGAACAATTTTCATTTAAAAACAGAGAAAAAGAAGAATTAAAAAAAGTGGATAAAAAGGGACACATCCTAGTTGAATTTCGGGGTGAGAAAATTAGCGGTGCATTGGACTTTATTTCTAAGATTCTTGAATTTGAAAAAATAGCTACTATCAAATCTTTCATCAATAGAATTGAAGAGTGTAATAAAAGAATTCAACCAATCTTAATTGACGAATCAAAAATCATTAAGGTCAAGATTTCAAATTTGACTGAAGAAAAAAATGCCTTATTGCCTTTATATGATAAGGTTATTGAAGACTACAATGATTACAATAAAAAAAGAGTAGAACTTCAAAAACAAATGATTGATTGCGGACAACTTAATGTAGAACAAATTGACTTAGTAAAGTTGGAGAATGAATTCAATAAAAAATATCCTGACTTCAAAGAGTTTCAAGAGAACTACAAAAAAATAATTGAAACTTTTAAAATTCTGAAAGTGGAAATTCAAAACTTAACAACAGTTAATGACAAAATATTATCATGCAACGAAAAGATTAAGCGACACTTTGCTCTAAAATTTCCTTATTAATTTACACGTTCTTCCTGATTTTCCGCAGGAAATCCGGAAGTGAGAATGAAGCTCCTTCTTTGAAGGCAATTACTTGACAAAGCTAAAAGAAAGCGATATGTTTTTAGAACTAATTTATAAACTTAGCTGTCAAAATGCCGAATATTGTAAAAGCAATACAATAAAAAATATAAATACTAAATTTATATAATAAAAAATTACACTTATCTTGAGATTGTCAATTCATTTATCTTAGCTAACTTTGTAAAATGACAACTATTCAACTACATCTGCCAGACGACTTAGCAAGTAAGGCTGTTAGAATTTCGGGTAACATCGAAACGTTGATTATTGATTTGTTGCGTACAAAAATAAACGAGTTAGATAAACCTGTTACTTTAGCTGATGAGTACCGCCTTGCAGGGATTGAAAATAAATCTTTAATTACAGGATTTCACTCTTTTGATATGGAGGGTTGGGAAGAGGAATATTAATAGGGGAGAAATTCATTTTATTTTTCCGGATTGCTTTATTTTTTTATCAAGATAAATTAATAAAAATTGTCTATAAGGATGAGAAAGATTACCCAAAATATCAGCAAATCGTCTACTCCAAAATGCCTTTTGCTGTTTAACGGTTTTCCCTATTAAATTCATTTCCCATCCTTTCAAAAATTCTACTCTTGCGGCTTTTAGATTATCATGATTAAGATGCAAAATTGCAATGAAACTTAATACCTGTAGATAAAGACTCCCTTCAGTATCGTTGTAAAATATAGTATTTGCATTTAATGTTCCATCTTCTTCAGCTATAAATAATTTACAATATTCACCTTTCGTATATGTAGCATCATCATTTAAAATAAATGAAAAATCTTTATGAAAAATAATAGGTGGAAGTAATGATTTCCCCCTTGCTTTATCGCAATGTTTTTTATTGGCACTATCTGTTATAAAATTTTGGCACACTATTACTAAATTATAATAAATAGTAGATAAATTCATGTTTTGACTGTACGGAATTACATGTTCAATTGAAGCGTTTTCTACTTCAATTTTCTTTTGACAATAGGCACATAAACCTTTCTGTTCTATTAACAAAAATTCTTTAGCCTGATGAGGGGTCGGTAATAACCTGAAATCATGAGATCTTGTATTATTTCCATCAACAAACCAATTATCCCAATTATTTGGCGGCAAATTATTTTTATGAATGAACTGCATTTTCTTCTTCGTTTATAATTTTATTCCAATCAATTAAAGCAATAGCCCTTTGGATATCAATATCATCTGCACCTAATGATTCAGTTAATTCCGAAAGTAATATATTTATCTCCTGTTCCGGAGCGTAATTACC
>CAIWXG010000039.1 GCA_903916555.1 uncultured Bacteroidota bacterium | reverse complement strand
CAAATTATTTAAATGTGTATTAGTATAAAAAAACTGATTTTGCAAAACGCAAATAAACATTTTAATTAAAAACTCTAAAATCATTCAAAAAAATAAACATTAAAATAACTTAGCTATATTGTCTATATTTTTCTTATACAATAACTTACAGTTGTAGCTTAAATATAATTTAATAAAAATAAAGAATACTTTTTCAAAATAATCTTTACTTTTAAGTTTATGTGTTATTTTTGCAGGCAATTTCCACTAAATAAAATAAAAAATTATGCAGGAATTTGGTAAAAAGAACCCCCAAGTACAATTATCAGACTTGGGCATAAACGCAGGGATAGCACATTGGAATCTCGATCCCACTGAATTAGTAAATCAAACATTAAAATTAGGGCAAGGTACTCTTAATGATACCGGAGCTTTATGTGTAAATACAGGAAAATTTACCGGTAGGTCGCCTAAAGATAAATTTACTGTAAAAGATGCTATTACAGAAAAAAGTGTTGACTGGGGTGATGTTAATATCCCAATATCGCCAGAAGCATTCGACAATCTTTACAATAAGATATGCAAATACTTAGATGGCAAAGAAATATGGGTTCGCGACAGCTATGCATGTGCACACCCGGAATACAGATTAAATGTACGCGTAATAAACGAAACGCCTTGGGCTAATTTATTCTGTAATGATTTATTTTTACGTCCTACAGATGCAGAGATTGAAACGCAAAATCACGATTGGTTAATATTACAAGCACCCGGTTTTCTTGCAAACCCTGCTATAGATGGTACTCGTCAAGGTAATTTTACAATCGTAAACTTTACTAAAAAAGTAATATTAATTGGCGGTTCGGCTTATACCGGTGAAATGAAAAAAGGCATTTTTGGTGTTTTAAATTTCATTTTGCCACACAACCACGATGTATTAAGTATGCATTGCTCTGCTAACGAAGGTAAAAATGGCGATGTAGCCCTTTTCTTTGGTTTAAGCGGTACCGGAAAAACAACATTAAGTGCTGACCCTGACCGTGCATTAATAGGCGATGATGAGCATGGATGGGCTACACATTCCGTTTTTAATTTCGAAGGTGGTTGCTATGCTAAATGTATTGATTTGACTGAGGAAAAAGAACCTCAAATTTTTGCTGCCATAAAAGCAGGTACATTATTAGAAAATACTAAGTTCCAACCGGGTACTAACACAGTAGATTATACCGATGCAAGCATTACAGAAAATACACGCGCCGCATATCCTATCGATTATATAAGTAATGCCAAAGAGCCTTCTTATGGTGGCTTACCACAGAATGTATTCTTCCTTACTTGCGATGCATTCGGTATTTTACCTCCAATTTCTAAATTAACCAAAGCACAAGCTATGTACCACTTTATTAGTGGTTATACAGCAAAAGTTGCAGGTACCGAAGTTGGTATTTTAGAACCACAAACAACATTCTCAGCTTGCTTTGGTCGTGTATTTTTACCATTGCACCCAACAAAATATGCTGAATTATTAGGCAAAAAATTAGACGAAAATCCACATGTAAATGTGTGGCTAATTAATACAGGCTGGAGCGGCGGTGCTTATGGAACAGGTAGCAGAATGAAATTAAAATATACACGTTCTATGATTACTGCAGCTATGAACGGTGCATTAAACGATGTTACTTATCATCCACATTCAGTTTTCGGTTTATTAATGCCTACAACAGTACCCGATGTACCAAATGAAATCTTAATGCCAAGAAATACATGGACCGACAAAGAAGCTTATGATAAAAAAGCAAATGAACTTGCTCAATTATTCAATAAGAACTTTGAGAAATACGCATCACATGCCAACGAAGAAATTCGTTCTGCAGCACCAAAGGTTATGGAAAATGTATAATTAGTTTATTAAAATATTATATATATAAAAAACAAAGACTATCTATTGGGTAGTCTTTGTTTTTTATATATTCTTCTGTTGTGGGCATAATAACAACAAATTTTATGGTAAATGAAATCGTTTTCAGGTAGCATTACTAATTATAATACAATGTTCTAACCTATAAATCCAAAATCACTACTCCCCCACCTTTCGCACACACTATGTAGGCTTATTATTAATGCTTACTTTTGACCCCGAAACTCATTAAACATGAACAAACAAATAAGATTGTTAGAACCAATGGTTTTATGGAACCATTTTGCAGATTTGAATGCAGTACCTAGACCATCCAAGCAAGAAGAAAGAGTAATCGCTTTTATGAAGGCTTTTGGGGAAGGATTGAAATTAGAAACTTCTGTAGATGCGGTAGGAAACGTAATTATTAAAAAACCTGCTACAAGCGGTATGGAAGAACGCCAAACAGTGGTGCTGCAAAGCCACCTGGATATGGTACACCAGAAAAATAGTGATACAAACTTCAACTTTGACATACAAGGAATTGAGATGTTTGTTGACGGCGACTGGGTTAAAGCAAAGGGAACTACTCTTGGTGCCGACAATGGGATTGGTGTTGCGTCTATTATGTCTTTATTAGCAGCCAAAGATATTCCGCATCCTGCAATTGAAGCTCTGTTTACCATTGATGAAGAAACAGGAATGACCGGAGCATTATCTTTAAAAGGCGGCTTACTGGCAGGTAAAATATTACTGAATTTAGATACAGAAGCAGATAATGAACTTACTATAGGCTGTGCCGGCGGCATTGATATTACAGCAACAGGTAACTATAGTCAAGTAAAATCTGGAAATGGGTCTGCTTTCACCATATCGGTAAAGGGTCTTACAGGTGGGCATTCAGGTGCAGAAATTCATTTGGGTAGGGGTAATGCCAACAAAATAATGAATCGAATATTGTTGAATCTTACCAATGAATATAGCATTAACATTGCGAGTATTAATGGTGGCAGCCTACGCAATGCCATACCTCGAGAGTCGGTGGCAGTGATTGTAGCAGATGATACAAAAGCAGCAAAGATGCAGGAAACCTTCATAACACTTGCCACTATTTTAAAAGACGAATATAAAGTTACAGACCCTAAACTTATTATAACGATTGATAGAGCTCCGACACCTGAAAATGTAATGGAGACAGCGTTTCAACAAAAATTATTACGTGCCGTTTATGCCTGCCCTAATGGTATTTACCGCATGAGTCCTGAAATTAACGGACTGGTGCAAAGTTCTAATAATTTGGCTCGTATTTTGGTTGCAGCAGGTACTTTTAATATGCAATGCCTAACACGTAGCTCTGTTGATAGTGAAAAACAAGACTTAGCAAGTGCCATTACCAGTACTTTTGAATTGATGGATGCAAACGTGAATTTGAGCGGTTCTTACCCAGGCTGGCAGCCAAGAACTGATGCTCCAATTGTAAAAATCATGTCTGAGCTTTATATGGAATTATTTCACGAATCCGCTCATGTAAATGCAGTACATGCCGGTCTTGAATGTGGTATCTTGGGTACTAATTATCCTGATGTGCAAATGATTTCTTTTGGTCCCAATATTAATGGGCCTCATTCACCGGACGAATGCGTACAAATATCCTCTGTGCAAAAATTCTGGAGCTATTTATTAGAGACTTTAAAACGAATACCAAAAAATAATTATTAAACTTTTACGGGTTTTCAATATAAAATTTAAATCTCAGCAATCGTTCCATATAATTTTAACTAAAGCCCGCTGTAGTAGTGGGTTTTAGTTTGTAGTAGCAATTAGTGATACTTATTTAACCTGTAGTCTATATGCTGCAACGTATTCTGAACCATAAGCCAAATAAAGCCGGCAACTATTTTTAGACCCAATGCAATAAGTATAAGTAAGTTTATTTCCGTCTTTATTGAAAGTCTGATTTGTAGAATTAGTTGAACGTGGAAGCATTTCACCTTGTTCATCATACACATCAATACATGGAATATAATTGCCTTGAGTAATGGTTTCTGATATAATCTCTACTTTTAGTATTAAGGTATCGCCTAAATGTGCAATTACATTTCCATTTAGGCTAGATGAATCAATTTTGACTTTGTTTTTTCTAGAAAAAAGAACAGGAAAATTCTCGAATTCTTTTTTTGAAGGAGGTATTACCAACAATGTCCATTGAGTATCTGTAGGATAATGGTCATATATTAGCCTATCCGGTGGTGTAAGGTAATAATTTTCATTTAGTTGTTTTGTAAACTTGGTTACCATATTGTCGCAATAGCCACTTGCCCAGCAAACGTCTATCAATAGCCATTTCCCTTTAATTTTAACTGCATTCCATGCGTGATTTTCTGTTAGCGATTGTCCAATAGAACTTACATCTGTTTTTCCGCACCCATGTATTATAACACACTCAATTTTAGAACGGTCGCACAACAGCTTGAAAATAGTTGCGTAGCCTTCACAAACTCCCTTCTTTCTTTTAAGAACATAAGCCCCATAATCATTTAAATGTACTTTTACCCTTTCTAAGCTATCTGTTGATTGTAAATGTCTTGGTGCAACATATCCTGACCAATGAAATTCTGATACATCATAACTTATGTGTTGGGTTATCCAATAATAAAATGACCTTACTTTTTCTGAATCGGAATAAGATTTTATTGCCAGTTTATTGTGTAATTCATCTAAGTTATAATATCCAATTAATGCTGAATTTCTATCTACTTCAGCTTGTTCTTTGACTTGAGAAAAAACAGAATGGAACAACAATAATTGGAAAACAATAAAAAGATATTTCATATTTTAATTAGTCTGAAAAATAGACAAAAATACTGATTTATTATCAATGTATTTATTTTATATAACTTAAATACTACCATACACATCCGTTCTTCCTGATTTTCCGCAGGGAATCAGGAAGTATAAATAAAACCGTTCTATGAACATATTCATTGAACTAATGCAAAATGAAAAGAAACGCAGCTAAGAATATTAAAAACAAATGCATCTTTTGGCAAGTAAGGCTATAAAATATGGTAATGACATAGCAGAATGCACAAGATAAATAATAAATATGATAATTACCTAATAATAGCTATTTAGGCTATATTTAAATAATCACTCATTTATAGATAAGTGCCTTTTATTCCTTGTAGGAACTTTTAAATTCCTAACAGACAAAAGGACAGTAATCATTTCTTTAAAAGATTTTTGGGGTGTTTCATTCCCATACTTAGCAATCAATTCTGCATCCGTTAAACCTTTATTCTTTTTATCATTTACCTTTTTGTGCCTTCGTTGGTGTTTCCACCCACAAACAACATCATAATCCAAGATAGCTAAGTTTTTTTATCTTTACAATGTCTTTGTTGGTGTTTTCATCAACAAAAACTTATAGTAGTTAAAATGGATTGTATTCGTCATCGGAAGTACAAACTATTCAACAAAGGCTAAGCAATCCTATAATAATTGCCTTGCAGTATTTACTGAAACATTTTGACTATGGGCAGCACTGAGTTTGTTTTCTTTTGTTTTTTTTTTTATTTTCTTTGTAGCATCAGCCTTCGTTTTTCTCATTATTAGTCTCAGTTCATTTACCTCGCTTTCCGACCAAGGTTTCGATTCTATTATAAAATCAACATCAACCGGCTCTTTAATTAGCTTCATATTATTTTCTATTGTTTAAAATACTTTTCTATAAGCAAGTTTGCACCCTTATCATTAATATACATTCTTTTGCCACCCATGTGTATTGCCCCAAGCGATGCCTTATAATGTTCAATCAGAATTGTTTTTGCATCAAAAGCTACGAATCCATTATAGCCTTTCTCAATGGATTGTTGGCATGCGAAGGCTACCAAATTACCGGGTACTCCCAAATAAACTTTTTCTTTTCCCTTATTGAATTTTGCACTTTCTACAAGGTGAAGAAAAATGTGGTCTTCTTTATCTTCAATACTTACAAGTCCTTGTATTATTTTATCATTTTTAGTTGTTGAAAGCTTATACACTAATTTTGTAGTATCATTAATTTCTTTTCTCCAATCAAATTGCCATTGCGACTTTACAATTAATTTTAATGTTGCAGTAGTAAGCTTATTAATATCAGTATCAAAAACCTCTCCAGTTTCAACATTTTCTATAGAATTAGTAAGTTTATCTATAATGAAATCTGATAGACGACCTTTATTAAACACACCCAAAATTACGAAAAAATTGGGTATATTAAAAATAATTTCACCCAATGTTTTCATTTCTTTAATTTAATCTTCCGTTGTGCCTTCGTTGGTGTTTTCACCCACAAACAACATCATAATCCAAGATAGCTAAGTTTTTTTATCTTTAGAATGTCTTTGTTTGTATTTTTATCAACAAAAACTTATAGTACTTAAAATGGAGTGTATTCGTCATCGGAAGAACAAACTATTTGTTGGTATAAACACCCAACAAAGGCGTAAAAGCTATAAAAGATAGAATATTGACAAATAGTTCTATTGCCTTTTTTATGTTTATATTCATTATATTTTTGCACTTTATATTTCTTTAAAAGACAGATACATGAAAATATTATTGGATGTAAAAGATAGTAAAGCCGACTTTTTTATTGAATTACTAAAAAATTTCTCTTTTGTAAAAGCTAAACCCCTCAGCGATTATAAAGCAAAGGTTTTAGAAGATATAAAAGAAGCAGTTGAGGAAATGAAATTAATAAATGTAGGGAAATTAAAAGGTCGTAACGCCGAAGATTTATTTAATGAGCTATAAAGTAATATCAATCCCTAAATTCGAAAAAGAATTAAAACATTTAGTGAAAAAGTACCAGTCGCTAAAAAATGAATATATTGAAATGGTTAATGGATTAAAACAAAATCCAATGCAAGGTATCGGGCTCGGCAACAATTGTTTTAAAATTCGTTTAGCCATTGCCTCAAAAGGCAAAGGTAAATCGGGAGGTGCAAGAGTTATTACTTGTTTTAAAATCACTGAAGATGCTGTTTATCTGCTAACTATATTTGATAAAAATGAAAAGGAAAATATTTCAGACATAGAAATTCAATTACTTTTGAAAGATATTCCGTAAAAAAGGGTTTACGTTTGTGCCTTTGTCGGTGTTTTCACCGACAAACAACATCATAACCCAAGATAGCTAATTTTTTTATCTTTACAGTGTCTTTGTTTGTATTTTTATCAACAAAAACGTATAGTAGTTAAAATGGATTGTTTTCGTCATCTGAAGAACAAACTATTTGTTGGTGAAAACACCCAACAAAGGCGTAAATTTAGCAACCCATTAGTTCTTTGAAAATAACTATTCAAAGAACTAATGGGTTACTACTCTTGGAAATCTATAATCTATTTTTGCTTCTAATCCGCTTTTATGTATTTTACTTTATTATATCTATCTTCTTAGTTACTGTCTTTTCGTCTGCAATAATTAGTAATGTATATATGCCGGTAGCTACATGCACGGTATTTACTGCAATTTTTTGATTAATTGTACCATTAAATTTATTACTGTAAACGGTATTGCCTTGTAAATCAATTAATTTAACCTCAATAGTTGTATTTAATTCTTTGCCAAAATTCAATTGAAAGATACCGTCATTAGGGTTAGGTAAAATTGTAATTTCAGAATTATCGTTATTTATAATTGATACTCCTGTATTTTGTAACACTAACACTGTATCGGTATAAACATTAGACGTGCAGCCATTGTTATCTACAGTTAGGGTTATGGTTTTTAAACCCGGTATTGACCAATGAACAATTTGAGGGCCTGCCCCTGTACCCGGCGTACCTGCACCGCCACCAAAATTCCAATTGTAGGTGCATGTACCCGTAACGGTACCTGTAAAGGTAATTGTATCATTTATTGCTGTTAGCGTAGAATGCAAGGCTTCGGCAAATGAGGCAACAGGATAAATACCGGGTGTAACCAATAAAGTATCGGGCGTACCCATACCACAGAAATTATAAGGTGTGCAAACAATTATACCCGTACCTGTCCCAACCCCCGCAGTAAAAGAGGTTGAAGAACTTGTACCCGACCAACCGGTACCATAAGCAGCCCATGAATAAGAACTTGCACCTATAGAAGTAACAGTAAAAATGGCTGTAGGAGACCCTACACATGCAGGTGAATAGGTAGCTACCGTTGGTGCAACCGGGAATGTAAAAGGAGAAATTGTAAAAGTATGGGCAGCACCTTCGCCACAAGAATTATAGGCTAAAACCGTAATAGTGGCTACACCGGTACCGGCAATAAGCAAAATAGATGTATCGTATAAACCGGAGGCTATTCCCCAACCTGTACCGGTAACATACCACATATAACTTGTAGCACCGGGAATACTGTTTATAATATAATTACCGGTATCACGGCTACAAATGCTTGTTTTAGAATAAGCCATTACAGGCTCATTTGGTTTAGAACATATTTGCACATTAGCCCACCAAGTATCCCAATTAGGCGAGCTACCAACGGTTGAGCTTTCTTGTATCGTCCAGAAATCAGAATCGTTTCTTGGGTCTATACACGTATTAGAATAGTCGCCCCATCTATCAAGTGTTCCGCCAAATGTTTCGTAGTAGGGGGCTAAGCCATGTCTGAATATAACCACCGGACGAATAGAGTCTGTCGGGTCGGTATGCATGTGTAAGGCATAACCTGCACTTGGGTGCAACGAAGAAGAGAAGCAACCAAAACCTACTAAAGCATCATCATTTCTATTGACAGCAATAGAAGAATAATCATAAAATTTAGTATGCGAAGGGTCGTCAATTAAGCCGGTTTGTAATGGGTGAGCTGCCGTATCTACTTGCCACCACATAACCGAGCATCTATTTGCAGTACCTGTTGCAGGCAAAAATACGGTATGCGAACACCATATCTTATGATTTCTATAGGTGCAACTTGTTATTCTATCATCGCCGGCATCCATTTTGTGTGTTGACGCTACTTGTGGTGTAAAATCGCCATAGCCGGGTGCATTAGACCTCCAATGTTGCGATGTGCCCGGATAGCCCACAACACTCATGGTCTCAGACCCTACAGCCCCAGATATTTTCCACAGCTTAAGAGTACCTGCAGTATTATCGTGTATTTCAACAGCAAACATACTATTTTGTGTAGTATCGTAAGTTAATGCGGGGCAAATAGTAAAAGAACTTGTTTGTGTAAATTTTGTATAGGGCGCACCCGTACCCGCCATTATACTTGCATAATCAAATACATATACTACAGCAGGGCCACCACCACCTGTAGAATTAGGAAACATATTGCCTGTAACTGTAATCCATTTTTTATTAAAACCCACACAAGGGAAATCCAGCCAATAGGCACCGGTACCATCTACTGTTACCGCATACATGTTCCAAAGTCCGGTTGGGTCATTTGTTTGCGAAACAGCAATCATTATCTGTGAATTGGCAGACTGTCCATAGGCATCGCATACCATAATCCATCTTTTATAAAAAGGGTCGTAATGCACACGTGGGTCAAAAGCTCCCGGCCCTGCCGTAAGTAAGGAAGACCAAAAACCATCGATACCGAAACTCATAATAGTAGCTCCTGTTCTTGATTGTATATGTACTGCCGTATTAATTGCTGTAATGCAATATTGAGAATCTACAGCACCATGTGTATCCGGTGGTATAGATGACAAGTTACTTGGTGTAGATTCAAACGTATCGTTAGGTGCAGGTGAAGCAGGTAATAATGCACTATGAGCAGCTCTCTGTTCGGTAGTATTGTTGGTTCTATAATGTACTAAAGAAGGGTCTGGAATTCCCGGATGTCTTTCTTCGTGTTCATCTTCATCAAACAAAGGTTTACGAACTATATTTTCAGGATGTTCTTTATAATAGTTACTTAGCTCAGAAACATTTACAACCGTTTTTTTTGTTTCTCTGCCTTTGCTTATGGTTTGTGCTGTTGAAATTAAAGCAGTACACAAAATGATACAAGCTGAAAAAAGGAGACGTTTTGTCATTGAATTTTTTTTTAAAGGTAAATATTTTTGTAAGATTATTTTATTGTCAATTTTTTGGTCATAGGTAGAATCAATAGTGCAATTAGACTATTAACTTTTAGAAATGTTTAAGCAGCAGTTTATAATTGTAATTTTGCTTAGAATAGAACCAAATGGGTGATAAAAAAAATACAAATAGGCATACTTTAATAGAAATTAAGCAGACTTTTGAAGGGAAAAAAGTAGAAAATTCCAAATCATCCGCAGGCAATTGGCTGGGGTTTACCTTAGAACAAATAGAACACGGAAAGGCTATACTTAGTTTAACAGTAATAAAAGAAATGACAAACCCTTATGGCAATATACATGGCGGTATGATGAGTATGGTGATAGATGAAACAATTGGATGGGCAGTTTATAGCTTAGAATCCGAACAACATTATACCACATTAAGCCTAAATGTAGATTTTTTATATGCTATAAAAGAAGGAGAAAAACTAAAAGCTATTGCGAATGTATTAAGGACAGGCAAGAAAATAATAAATGTAGAATGCTTTGTTTATAACAATGCAGATAAATTATTAGCAAGGGGTAATAGTAATTTAGTTGCTACTAATATGAAATTTATATAAAATAAGGTTGAAATTACCAAATAAATTCTATTGGCTTATTTTGCAATTCATACTTACTATTTAAAGAAGAAGCATTAATAAAAGTAGTATCCTTCGATTCTATTACACCATAAGCTTCATGTACATGCCCAAAAATATGAAGTCTTGGTATTACTTCATTTACTTTTTTTAATAAATTAGGACAACCAATCTGCAAACCCATTTCAAGTTTATCTAATATACCAAATACGGGGCTATGTGTAATAAGTAAGTTTGTGTTTTTAGGTATTAATTCCCAATGTTTGCTAATATCCTTACCGGGATGTCTATTAAAAGCCCAGTTTTCGTACCAAAGTGTTACCGGCGAACCCCATATATTAATACCTTCAATTGTAACTCCACTATCATTTAGATATATAACAGATTGTGGTATGATAGTATCTAATTCTTGTTTGTTTATTTTTTCAAAGAAATAATCATGATTACCGGCAATCATAATTTTATATTTATATTGAAGTTCTCCAAACCAATTTAAAAAATCGATTACTTCTTCTGTTTTGCCTTCCATCGAAACATCACCTGCATGTATTAGCATATCACCTTTGGGCATATTTAGCTTTCTATGCTTGCCATGCGTGTCTGATATAACGATGATTTTCATTTGTAATTAATAGTATCTAAATGGTTTGGCAAAATACAATTTTATTTTCAAATTATTTTAGTAAAAAATAGTAGTAAAAAATAAAAGAATGGAAATATTCTCAATTTTAATCTAATTTATCAATATATATAAACAATTCATCCCAAGAATAGTCGTTTGGTTTTATTTCTAAACTATAAACATTATTTATAATATTTATTAATTTCTTTTTATTATGCTTTTTAAATGGGGTATGTATTGTCTTTATTTGTGTGCCATATACAATTTTCAGATAGTTTTTATCAATTTCATACGGATAATATATAAAATTTTTACCATTGTCATAAAAAGTTACTTTACCTACATGCAAAAGCCTCCATAATCTTTTTTTATTTTCATTCAATCGGGTAAGTGTCATTTGTTTTTCATCAAGATTGCGTACAGTTATTGTTTTTAAACTTTCGTTTTTTATATTGTATTCGCAATTTTTGCTTACCAGGGAGTCTATATTGTATTCTATATTTATTGTTTTTCTATTTATCATTTTTAAACTTTCATTTTTAATATTGTATTGGTAATTTTTTTCCACCGGGCAGTCTATATTATATTCTATATTTATTGTTTTTCTATTAAACATTATATTACCCCAAATTGTATCCTTATTATAAATTATATTTCCTTCAAATGGTGTTTCTTCATATTTTGTGTTATCATAATTTATATTAGGGTTACCAACGGTTTCATTCGGAAAATTGGAAGGTTGATTATTATTTATGCCATAGAAAGTAAAATTAGACCAAGGATAAAAAAACAGAAAATGTGGTTTCGGCTTCCATCCATCGTAAGGGGTAGCAAAAAGTTTATATTTTGTTGCCGGTATTATTTTATTTCTTATATCGCTATTGGACTTTTCGTTTTTTTGTATTTGGGTATTTGAAGTTGGAGTTGTTTTTTTTGCTTTATTTTTTACTTTTTCCTTACCTGTTAAATTAAAACTTAAGAATAAAAACGGAACAATTAAAAATGTAATAATTAAATTATTTTTGTTCATAAATCAGTACTTTAAGGGGTAAAGTTCATTAATTCTTTATAAAGTTAAGATTTTATATTTTTTTTGTAATCCTTTTCCTGAATTTTTCTTTAGCTTGCTGCCAATGCAAATAATATTCTGGCTTTTAGCAATTATTGTATCGGCATTTGCCGGTTATGCTGTATTTAGAAGAGATAAAAAACGGGCTGTTCCTTATCCTTGGATTGTGGCACTATTGCGTAGCATAGTTGTATTTCTTACTTTATTATTAGTGCTTATGCCTACTATTACATTAGTAGTAAATGTTACAGAAAAACCTATTATTGTTCTTCTGCAAGATAATTCTCGTTCTATTGCTAATGCATTAGGTGCAGACACCGCTAATTACAGAAAAAACATAAATGAGCTAAATGCAAAACTCTCTTTAAATTACAAAGTTATTAATCGTGGTTTTGGACATAAAATTGATAATGACAGCATCTTTAATTACTATCAATCAACAACAGATATTTCTTCTGCATTAGCCAAAATGCAAGATTTTTATGGCATGCAAAATCTCGGGGCTGTAATTTTGGCAAGCGACGGCAGGTATAATGAAGGTATAAATCCTCTATTTCAGGAATTAGGACTACATAATCCTGTTTATACAGTAGCAATTGGTGATAGTTCGCTGCAAAAAGACATAAAAATAGCCGGTATATTTGCCAATAAAGTAGTTACATTAAATAATAATTTTGAAATACGAGCTGATATAATTGCCCAATTATGTGCAGGATATAATAATGGTATTATCTTAAAAGAAGATGGAAAGATTTTATCTAATATAATTATCTCTGTAAATTCTAATAGATACGACCGTCCTGTTTCTTTTACATTAAAAGCCGAAAAAGCAGGGTTGCATCATTATTTAATTGAAATACCTGTTGCTGAAGGTGAAAAAAATACAATTAATAATAGAAAAGACATCTTTGTTGAAGTTATAGACGAAAAGAAAAATATACTTATTGTTTCTGCGGCACCACATCCAGATGTAAATGCTATAAAAGAAGCTCTTACAGGGCTTGAAACCTATAAAGTTACTATTTGTACAGCTGATAACTTCCCCAAATCACTTTCTGCATACAATGCAATTATTATGCATGGGTTGCCATCAATTAGATATAATTTCAATCCGCAACTAGTAGCTGCTAAAAAGCCGGTATGGCTTATTCTTACCAATCAAACAGGATACCAAATTCTAAATGATTTAAGAACAATTACACACACCACGGTTTCACCGGCTATAGCACATACTATTTTACCGGTCTATTCACCTGCATTTAATTCTTTTATTGTACCTAAAGACATACAAACAATTATAGATAAAATGCCTCCCTTATCGGCTAATGTAAACAACATTTTGGCTGCACCGGGTACTACGGCATTTCTGAATCAAAAAACCGGTGTGGGCGAAGGTCAAACGCCTGTTTGGGTTTTGCAACAAGGCAATATACCTTCTGCATTTCTTTTAGGTGAAGGTATATGGCGTTGGAGAATGTATGAATATAAAAATTTTGGCAATCACAATGTAATAGATGAGTGTATAAGGCAAACAGTAGCTTTTTTATGTGCAAATACTAATGAGAAACCTTTTAATGTATCACTACCTAAATATGTATGGAGCGACCAAGAAGCTATAAACATGGTTGCACATTTGTATAATTCAAATCATGAATCTATAAATACACCTGATGTGCAAATTACAATTACAGACAGTACCAGACATAAACAAAATTTTTCTTTTGAAAAAGCAGGCTCTGCATATAATTTAAATATAGGTGTATGGGCAGGCGGAACCTATACCTATTCAGCACATACCAATTACAACAGTATAAATTATAATGCAAACGGAACTATTGTTGTAGAAAACACACCTTTGGAGTTTATGGAAACAGGGGCTGACTACCCATTATTATATGGCATTGCAAAAAAATACAATGGAGCATTCGTCCCGGCTACACAAATTGCAAGTCTATATGATAGTATTATTCATAATGAAAAAATAAAACCTATTATACGTTCAAATACCGAGACAATACCATTAGTGGAACGTAAATGGTATTTCTTCCTTATTTTGTTAGTTGCAGTAGTTGAATGGTTATTAAGAAAATACTGGCTTGCACAATAAGGTACAACCAAAACATATTGAAACAATTATCACAAATAGTAAAATCATACATAAACTTTACTCGTAGCGAACGTATGGGATTAATTGTTTTATGCACAATACTATTTATATTAATTGTGGTTAGATTAAGTATATCTATTTGGGTGCACCCAAAATTAGAAACAGATAAAGAAAGTAAATTACGCATAGCATGGGCGGCTTTCAAAAAAAATGAAACCTACCGGAAACCGGAGGAAGAAATTACAGAGAATAAAAATGATTATGAAGATGCATTTGATGATAATCCGTTACCAATGCCTGCTATCATTGGTATAAATACTGCCGATTCGGCTACTTTAGTACGCTTAAAAGGAATAGGACCGGCAATTGCATCTAAAATAATTTTAAGAAGAAATACAAAAGGCAAGTTTAAAAACATTAATGATTTAAAAGAATTATATGGGTTTAGCGAACAAACGTTTCTTATTTTAAAACAACATTTAAAAATAGATTGATTTGAGCGTACAAAACTGAAAATTAAATTATATATAGCAACTATTCAAGTAAGTAAAAAAAATCCTGAAAGGATGATATTAGTATAGCAAATTTGCACTAAAAAATCCTAAAACCCTGAATGGGTAACATTATTCTATTATGCTGAAAAACAATACCACCCTTTCAGGGTTTTATCATAATTACACCTTTTTTATAATAATATCATCCCTACGGGATTAGATGTAATATAATAATATTTTTTTGCACATCTGAATAGTTACTATTTTTGCATATTTTAGAATTCCAATTACCAAAGAGATACATAAATGACAAAAAAACACAACTTATACTTTCTATTATTTATAATCTTATTTCAGATTTTGCATACCGAAGTCTATGCACAAACAAATGGAGATGAATTAAAGTGGAAAGCAGATTTAAAGCTTAAATGGACAGATTTTAAAGCACTACCTGATAAATCGTCGCCACATGCTGCCACTACCTATTCTAAATTAAATTATAGCTATGTTTCGGACGAGAATGGCAAACAAACTATTAAGGTGAATTGCAGCTTTATAAAAAGTAAATCGTGGAAAAAGAAAGATGTCGTAAATGCATATATACTCACACACGAACAATTACATTTTGATATTACAGAGCTGTATGCAAGAAAAGCAAGACAAGTAATGGCAAAATACTTAAAAGAAAATGCAAATTCAGAAAATGCAATTGCCGAAATTAAGCAAATTTTCAGCACCTTATTTGCAGAAAAAGTAAACTTTGATACTCAATATGACCTTGAAACCAACCACTCCCGTAACAAGGAAAAACAAGAGGAATGGCAAATAAAAGTGAAAGATATGTTGAAAGAATTGGTTGAATTTGCATCTAAATAAAATAAAGAAATCAAGCATCTCACTCATGAATCAAAATCCTTTCTTTATGAGCCTAATTTTTAAACCCACAAATATAAACAGGGTTATATAGCAATATCCTTAATTTCATCCTCGGTAAGACCAGTTAGTTTTACTGTCATTTCTATGCTCAAACCATTTTTTAGGCAGTTTTTTGCCATTTCCAACTGTTTTGCCTTCGCTTTTTCTTCTGCATATTTTTCTTTGTTTGCTTCGCCTTTTTCAATGCCTTTTTCCATACCTTCACTCATTGCGGTTTTCATAATTGAGTAATTGTCGCGGTAGGCTTTCAGCCCTGCAAAATAGATTGCCTGCGCCTCCTCGCTCATCTTTGATAGTTCTGCTTTTTCTATAGCCTCTATAAATACACCATCATTTTTAAATATTTCCGGTATCACTGTAAAAGTTTCAAGGTTTTTGATAAAGAAAAGCCATTGGTCAAGACGGGTTTTCAACTCATGCTCCTCTTTACAGAAATTGGGCATTTCTAAATAAATATAGGTTAGCTTGTCATATACCTGCCTATTATTTTGGTTTTTTAGGGTATGTGTATGTACAACTTCGCCCATTTCCCCTTCATTTGTATCCCGATAGTTATCGGGACTAAATTTAAAATCCAATATACCAATACAATAAACGGCTTTCAGGTTATAGTCCCACTCACCCTTTAGTGCCTGCCCACTAATAGGGAATGTAGAATAATATATGGTGCGCTCCATAAAATAATTCTGCTTGGCTTTTTGTAGCTCTACAATAAATTTTTCACCTAGTTCATTTTCGCAATAGATATCATAAACCGCTTTACGTTCAATGAGTGTTACGGGTAATTGCTCTGTGTTCTTAAAAGTTAAGTCTTTAATAGGTGCATCAGGCAATAAGGAATTAAGAAAATCAATAAGGAAATTCTTATTTGCCTCTTCCCCAAAAATCTTCTTAAACCCATAATCTGTAAAGATGTCTATATATTTTGCCATTATCCGTTTATTTGTATCTTTTGCAAATTTAGGCATTTATTTTTAGTAGCCTGTTTTGCCAAATATAAAATATTTAATTTTATGCTCTTTCTTTTATCCAAAACACTTACGGACTTGAATTTGCTTGTTTTATGTGAAAATAATAATTACAAGGCAGCACTACCCCAAAAGGCTATTTTTTCAACTAAAAAAACAAAAGAGTTATTAAAACTTTATTTCTCTTATAACAGCACGAAATTTATTAGATTTAATTCGTACTTCTTTGAAATACTGCCATGTAAAAAGGAATAACAAAAACTAACTGCTTCCCACCCAAACAAAATTTGCAACAATTTAGGTCTGTATATGTAAAACTTGTTACCTAATTATTACTTTTTTCACCTCTTTATCTTCCTAAACCATTGACAATACAGGTATTTCGGTTAAAAACTTGATTTCGTATTTTGCAACCTGTTAAATGTGAATATCAAGAAGGCTTTTTAACGCAGATTTAACCTCCGTTTTTTTCTCTAATCTTATTTACTTATACTTTTGTATGTATCTAAAATTATAGAAAAAGTATGTGGCGCTTTGGCTTAATTTATTTGTTGTTATGTACTATCCATTGCGATATCTTAGCTCAAAATGTTGTTTTTACGGTTACACCTTCTACAACTAAATTAGGTTTGGATGACGAATTTCAACTTGATTATACGGTAACAGATGTCCATAAATTAATAAGTATTACACCTGCTATAAGTAACGATTTTATTGTTGTGCAAGGTCCGTTTCAGTCTCAAAGCTTCCATTCTGCTACGATAGGAGATAAGACAATTAATTCGCACAATGTATCTCTTACATACATTTTGCGTCCTAAGCACGAAGGTTCATTTATCATTTTGCCTGCTGTAGCCAAAGATGCTGATGGTATTATTTATCAATCAAACCCCATAAATATTCAGGTTGTTTCCGGTACATTATCAAAATCTAAATTACATATTTTATCACAGAAATATTGCAATTATAATTTTGTGAGATGAAAAGCAACACCGTTATTATTGAATTAGTTCTGAAAACTCATCTTCCGTTAAAATATTTACTGTTCCTAATTTCTTAGCTTTTTCTAATTTAGACCCCGCATCAGTACCAACTACTAAATAATTTAATTTACTGCTTACTCCACCTAATATCGTTCCGCCTTTTTCTTCAACCATTGCTTCTGCATTACTTCTTTTTAGTTTTGCCAATGTGCCTGTAAACAAAAAAGACTTGCCATTTAATGCACCTTCGGTTTTTGGTTGCGATTTATGCTCATTAATCATATTTACTCCGGCAGCTTCTAGCAAATCAATTGTATTACGGTTTTCTATACGGCTAAAAAAGTCTGCAACCGATGTGGCTACTTTAGGACCAACATCGCCAAGAGTAGTTAATTTTTCAATATCCCAATCATAGAGTTCTCGAATATTTGCTACGGCAGAAGCTAATATTTTAGATGTATTTTCGCCTACATACCGAATGCCTAAACCATAAATTACTCTGTTTAACGGCTGTTTTTTAGAGTTTTCTATTGCTTGCTGCAAGTTAGTAACCGATTTTTCACCAAAACCACCCATCATCTTTATCTTATCCCAATCAATTGTATAGATGCCCGGTATATCTTTAAGTAATTCTAAATCAAAGAATTTCTGTACATTAGCAGTTCCCATATTTCTAATATCCATTGCGTCTTTACTTGCAAAGTGTATTAGTTTTTCTATTACTTGTACCGGGCAACTCCTATTTATACAACGCCAAGCTGCTTCATCGGGCTGTTTTTCAAGTAAGCCATTACAAGCAGGGCAATTTACAGGAAATTTTATTTCTTCTTCTTCACCTGTTCGTAATTCTATTAATGGTTTTACAATATAAGGTATTACATCGCCTGCTCTTTCCACCAAAACGGTATCGCCTATTCTTACATCTTTTTCTCTCACCACATCTTCATTAAATAAAGATATAGAAGAAACAGTAACACCGCCTATCGGCACAGGGGTTATTTTAGCAACAGGGGTGATTGCACCTGTGCGTCCTACCTGAAATTCTACTTTTAATAATTTGCTTGTGGCTTGCCTGGCTTTAAATTTATATGCCACAGCCCAACGGGGATGATGGGTTGTCATGCCCATTTTTTCTTGCATAGCAATATTATTTACCTTTATTACAAGCCCATCAACTTCAAATGGTAACTCGTCCCTATGCTGTTCAAATTCATGACAATACGCTATTACTTCATTTATATGTTTAAAAACTTTCATTTCCTTTGCAGGAGTTGGAAATCCTAAAGTATATAGCCATTGCAGTGTATCGTAGTGCGTATTTAATTGGTATGGTTTTTCTTTATTTGCCGTAACTGAATAAAAACTTACATGATACAGCAAAGCACTTAAACCTCTTTTACGCACTTCGGCAGGGTCTAACATTCTTAGCGTACCCGATGCGGCATTGCGAGGATTTGCCAAAGGAGCAAGCCCTTCGGAAATACGTTGTTTATTAAAAGCCTCAAATTTGTCTTTATGTATAACAATTTCGCCTCTTATTTCAATCTGGTTTATACCTTGTTTTATAAAATCGGCAGAAAGAGGAACAGACATTATCTGTCGTATGTTTAAGGTTACCTCTTCGCCCATAACTCCATCGCCTCTTGTGGCACCGCGCAACAATAAACCATTATCGTATATCAACGAAATACTTGCACCATCATATTTAGGTTCTACACAATATTCTATTACTTCTGTTTCATCAATAAACTCGCGGCATCTTTTGTCCCAGTCATTTAGGTCGTCTGCATTATAAGTATTATCTAAACTAAGCATGGGTACTAAATGGCTTACAGCTGGAAAACGCTCGCTTAACCCTGCTGAAATTCGCTGAGTAGGGGAATCGGGGCTAAGTAAATCGGGGCGTTTTTCTTCTAGCTCTTTTAGTAGCTTCAATAAAACATCATATTCAAAATCGGCAATTACCGACTCACTCTGCACATAGTATTTCCAATCGGCATAATTAATTACTTCACGCAACTGGTTTACAGCTATTTGTACATCTAAAACCTCTTTTTGCAATAATTTTTTTGCAAGTTCATAAAGTCGTTTTTCGTTTATAGTATTATACATCGCAAATAGAAATAAATTATTAAAGTTATAAAAAACTGAAACCTTTATTTATCACCAAAATCCGGCACAACTCCATTTTCAAGATAAGTATGTGTAACGTTACTTCTTTTGCCTGTAGTTGTTATTGTAATTGTTTGCAGGTCAATTCTTTTCTTTTTTGGTACAGCAATAGTAATAGGTTTTGTATATAAGAAATCTGTTTCGCGAGGTGTATAACCATCAATTGTATAATAAATTTTAGCTCCTTGCACTGGTTCTTTAAGTACAACTTTAAACGTTTCTCCATATAAAGTAGTGTCATCAGCACCAATTGCTTCCGGCACTCGGTAATCATATCCTTGTGCATCTAAACGGGGTAAATGTCTTGCTACCCTTTGCTCCGAAAAATTTATGTAATCTTTGTTTGCTTTAGGAGACCAGGCTATTTCTGCAAGTGCCAACATTCTAGGTAACAGCATATATTCTGCTTTTGCATTTGTTGCAATATATTCTGTCCACAAATTTGCTTGTACACCTATAACATGTTTTTGTTGCTCTGCATTTAATGCAGTGGGTACAGGGTCGTAATTGTATATTTTCCATAATGGTGAGTAGCCGCCAATTGATAATGGCTCTTGTTGAGATTTTGACTGGGAATGGTCAAAATACAAACCTCCACTATTAGGTGTCATTATTACATCATGGTTTAATTGTGCAGCGGCAATTCCACCAGCCTCGCCTCGCCAGCTCATAACTACTGCATTAGATGCCAAACCACCCTCTAAAATTTCATCCCACCCTATTATAGTTCTGCTTCGTGCATTTAGATATTTTTGTATTTGCTGTATAAAATAACTTTGCAATCCGTTTTCATCTCTTAATCTTTGGTCTCTAATCAATTGCTGACAAAATTCAGATGCTCTCCAAGCATCCTTAGGGCACTCATCGCCACCAATATGTACATACTTGCCCGGAAATAAACCCACAATTTCAGAAAGTACATCTTGTAATATTCTATAAGTAGCATCATTGGGGCAAAGCACATCTGTGGTAACCCCCCAGTTTTCACCAACTTTATAGGGTATATTTGGGTGGCAACTCATTTCGGGGTAAGATGCTATTGCTGCTAAAGAATGCCCGGGCATTTCAATCTCGGGTACTATAGTAATATATCTCTTATCAGCATATTCTACAATATCTTTAATTTCTTCTTGCGTATAAAAACCACTATATGGGATATTATCATATAAATCAGAGTCATTACCAATAGCGTTTCCAACTTTAGTTTGGGCTCTTTTGCTGCCAATTTCTGTTAGTTTTGGGTATTTTTTTATTTCTATTCGCCACCCTTGGTCGTCGGTTAAGTGCCAATGAAAATAATTGAGCTTGTAGGCTGCCATTACATCAAGATATTTCTTAATAAAATTTACATCAAAAAAATGTCGGGCTACATCAAGGTGCATACCTCTGTATGCAAAACGAGGATTATCTTTAATTATAGCACATTGCAAGGTTGCATAACCTGCTTTTTTGCTATCCATTAGTTGTATAAGTGTTTGGATTCCGTAAAAAAGACCGGCACCTTTGCCACTAAGTGTAATTTGATTTTCGGTAACAGTCAACTCATATCCATCATTTGGTATAGTAGATTTGAAATTTGTTAAAATTTTTATTGAATTTGTCAGTCCTGTTTTTTTGTCAATATTAGAAATGTCGGTAAAACCATTGCCGTACCCTGCCTTTTTTATATATTCTTTAAAAAATAATACCGCTTTGTCATCCGGTGCATCAACGAGTATAAATGTTTCGGGTGTTAACTTAAATACACCTGTATTTTGCTTTACAGATACCGGAGCCGGAATAATACCAATATAGGGGTCGTAACTTTGTGCATTTACACTTATGCAATTAAAAAAAAACAGAATTAAAAAAATATATTTTGCGTGTTTCATATATGCTATTTTAAATGTATTTTATAGCTATTTAAAAATTGAAAGTAAACAATAAATTCCATTATTGTATGACGACAGGTTTTTTAAAGTACAAATATGATTAAATTTTACCAAAAAAAAATGATTATTTATTAGTATAATCTTATTTTCAGCAATATTGGTACGGGTGAAATGATAAATTTTGACTAAGATACACCAATACCTATTATTGTTAACAAAAAATTGTGAATACACCCATCTATTGTACAATATAAATGTTAAATAAAAGCTAAAATATTGTATAGTGATTTCATTTTAATACATTTGCAAAAAATTCAGAATTATAAACAATTTACATGAAAGGAGTAAGCTATATTGCCGACGAACACAACGAAAAAAAAGCTATCGTATTGGAACTTTTAACATTAGAAGAAAACTATGTTCAAATAGAAAATCTATTATACGAACTAATGTTAGAGATAAGAAAAAAAGAAGAAAAAACACCTATCGAAAAAATAATTGAGAAATTAAAAAATGCCGGCAAATTAAAGTGATGCCTTTCTGATTTTTTATGCTGCAATTTTTTCAAAAGCAGTACAATCAATTTCAGCTTGATAGGCTCTTCTTCCTAAATCCCGTATCTGAATTTCCAGAATTGTAGAACGATTAGAAATTGTAGCTTTAAAATAACTCAACGATTTATATTCATTTCTTATATTCATTTCTAAATCTGCTTTTATTCTATTTATTTCTTTATCTACATCCTGCATTCCTATTGCTATTCTGTAAGCATCGGGTATATAAACAAAGCCGGAACCCATTTGCCTTTGCCAACTTAATAATGTTTGTATATTTTTTGGCCCGATAGTAGGTATTTTAGTGGTACTTAACTTATATATATCTGCAGCATTTTGAATACCGAAATTAGAAAGGGTTGTTTTCTTAACGGAGCCTATAGTTGGTATTGTATAGTCGTTTATTGCAAATAGTTTAAGATAGGTAGCCAATTGTTCATTATAAATAGATTCCTCCTTTGTATTCTTTAATTTAATATAAGTATCCGGTAAGCTTTTAAATGCTGTTATATACTCTTGAAAACTACTTAGCTGTTTTTCATAATTTAAAACATCCTGCGATTGATTATAACTATTAATAGATTGATATAGTCTTTCTTTAAATTGTTTCAATTCTTGTTTCCTTCGTTCCTGTTCTATAATTAATAGTTGTCGCCATGGGAAATATTTGCGACCCCAATAAACAATTGCACCAAAAACAATAGTAAATAGAAAAAAATAATTTGTTTGAAAGCAAAAGAAAAGCAGCAATTCTACCAAAACTATTAAAATGGGCTCCATCCATTTCTTTAAAAGGGCTGATTGCTGTAGTTTTTTATGAATGATATTTGGTTTTATATCAGGGTAACTAAAAGTTTCATTCCATTTTTTCAACAACATTTTTTCAACAACAAAACCCTGTACAAAACTTTCAATATCATGCAGCGCATTTTGTGTATGCAAATAACTATTGTCTATAAAGAAGAGTATGCCTTGTTTAGCTTTAAAATCGCACCAAGGGCAACTATCTAATTGTGCAGGATAGGAGTGTATTCTTGAAATTGTACATGTTGTCATTTCTGCCAGTAAGCTGTCTAATGCCTTAACCCACTCTGCGGCATCGGGTCTTGTTTCTTGCTCAAATGCTCTGTGAAACAAATCGACTACTGTTGCAGGCAAACTTGTAATGGGTAAACTATTATTGGGTGGCAATAGTTTTTTTTTCTTTTTTTCGAGCGAATAAGCAAATTCATGTTGTCTTATTGCTGTTTCCTCATCTATATCATGTTGTGTATTGTTTTTACCGGCAAAAGGATGCCTACCTAAAAACAGTAATTGAAAAATTAATACACTTAAAGAGAAACTATCTGTATTTACGGTTCGTATAATTTGTGTAAACGACTCTTGTTCTAATAATTCTGGCGGTGTATATCTTGGTACGCCAACTTCGCATAAAAAATAATTATTTTTTGTGTCTTTTATCTGAAAAGAATCACAGTCAATAAATGATACAAGCCCATTTGTATTTATTAAAATATTACCTTCATTTACATCCCCTGCTATTACACCGGCTTCGTGTAGCTGATAAAATGCAGTTGACAAATTTCGAGCCACATGAACCAAAAAATTATATCCCTTATCCGGAAAATATTTTTTTCGGTCCATTGGGCTAAAGATGACATGTAGAGGAACAAACGCCTTTAGTTTTTTCATTATAAAACCACAAGGTACTCCTGTTTCATCCCTAACAACATCAATTGGCCATGCGGAATAAGCCTCTAATACTGCATTTTTTATAGACACCATATAACATAGTTTGTCTATTTTAGTAGTACTAAGCCGTTCTATATATTTTTTAAATACAATATTATTTTTATTAATAACATCAAATACAATACCTTCCCCACCACGCCCTATTTCGTTGCCTATTTCATATTTTTCGTTGTTAATACCTGTTACAGTCATTGTTTTATTTCTTCTACAAAATTAAACTATCGGCATAATATTTATTAAAAAAAACAATAGATTATACAAATAAAATAAGGTTACTAAACTTCTTTAAGTAAAGTAACCTTATTTTATTTGTATATAAAAAATATTGAATGAAAGTATGTAATCGTAAAATTAAGATGCTTGTTTTAGATTTTCGGGTTCGGTTACTTGCAAAATAGGTTTATGACTAACCGGCACAGCCTCAATACCGTTAATAGGAAATATAATTTCTTTGTCTGTAATGTCTTTTAGATAAGGTAATTGTGTTGGTGAATTAATGCCCAAATAATCCATAAAATGTTTAGATGTAGAATAGATTAATGGCTTCCCTATCATATTTTCGTTTCTGCCGGAAATAATAATTAATTCTTTTTCTAATAATTTTTGAATGCTGTAATCAGCACTTACACCCCGTATTAATTCTATTTCGCTTTTAGTTACAGGCTGTTTATAGGCAATTATAGACAAAGTCTCCATAGCAGCAACCGATAATTTTTTTATGTGTTTATCTCCATTTAGTTGTAAAACAGTTTTATGAAACGCTTTTTTAGTTAAAAACTGATAACCACCTCCTGTTTCGGTTAATTGAAATGGATAAAATGAAGCATCGTATTTTTCTTTAATTGCAGACAGACATATATTAATACAATCAGATTCTATATTATCATCAAAAACATTACTTAATAACTCTACTATTTCTTTTTTATTTACCGGGCGTTCACTTGCAAAAATAAGAGCTTCGGCATGTGGCATTAATTGTTCTATTTCCATATTGTTGTTCTAAATTACCTGCAATTTAATAAAATTAGGTCTTACCCCCTTTTTTTATTATTACACAACTGTTGATAACTTAAGGAAGAATGAAATTGGATAAAGCTATTTCATACTTTATTCCCAACAATAAATATTAGGCTCTAAATGCCATTTGTAGAATAGCTGCTAATCTAATTCCACCTATTAATAATTGCTCTTCAATAATTTTTTTGTTTTTGTCAATGTATTTTTGATCAATAGTGTTGTCCTTAAAATTATATACATTACCTAATTGAGCACGTGGTTCGTGCATCCAATTTTCAACATCAATTACTTTTAATTGTTCAATCATTTTTTTGTCAAACGATGTATAATGTTTTAAGCAATCATTTATTGTAATTTTTTCACCTTCAATAATTTCACTATCCCAAACACGGTGTAAATTAGATTCTTTTGTAAGGTACTTAACATCTATAGTATTGCCACCTTTATCAACCCCATAACCTACATGCAATGGTTGGTGCAGGTCTCCGCAAAGATGAAATAGTATAAGTATATTCCTTTTAATGTCTTCTTTGCTTAATTTGTTCTTGTCTTTATTTTGTAATGCGGTTATGGCTTTAGTTAATTCATTAATGATATTCTCGTCTTTATTTGCCTCATAGCTAGTTCCCTTTTCTACATTTACATAATGCCATGGTTTCATATAGTCAAATTTGCGATCACTTCGCATTTCATCCATCCAACTACCGGCTTGTTCTATTGTCATATCGCCCAAGTAATTCTGTACCCTTTCTTTAGTTATGCTATCGCAGAAATAGAATGCGATTTCAGCAGTAAGTGAATGACCTTTTTTACCCCAAGAAAATGAAATAATAGGTAGAAAAGCTATAAAGCTAATTAATAAAAGAAGAGAAATTGTTTTTTTCATAAGTTTACAAAACTACTTTAAAACAAACATTAACCGTGTTTAAGTGTATTAAATTAGTGTTATTTAAAAAGTACAATTTTAAATTTATCAGTTGTGTTACTTAAATTTATTGAAAAGCCACATAAAAAAGGATAATAAAATGCTTACCAACAACATAGTAACTACCGGGAAATAGATTTGTACATTATCTGTTTTAATCTGTATATCGCCTGGCAGTTTGCCTAAAAAACGTAGTTTGTTACCAAAAAAATAGATAATAACACCTGCAACAATAATAAAAATACCAATACTTATTATTTTTAACCCTATTTTTTCCATTCTAATTTAATTAAATTTATAAGCTTACTATTTAATTCAAAAAAATAGTGTAAAATTGTTTCTCTAAGTTTAAGTTTCAACAAAATTAAGGAATATGACTAAAAAATATTTGCTATTATTTATACTGTTATTCGGGATATTGAATGCATGTAAACAAAAAGAAGTAAAAATGAATGCTAGTGAAGAGCATATTATTTTGGCAACAAATTACCAGATACAAGCAGATTTTATAAACGCACAAAAAGAATATGAATTAGCCATAAAAGCTGATACAAATAATTATAAAGCATATTTTGGGTTAGCCGGTACACTACAATATTTGGGTTATTTTAGAGGTGCACTTTTAAATTATTCCAAAGCTATAGAATTAAATCCCAAATTCACAATGGCTTATTTAAGTCGTGCAAATTTAGAATCGCAGTTAGGAGATGAAAAGGCTTGCGTGAGAGATTTTAAAAAAACAATAGAAAACAAAAAAGATTTTTTTATGCCCTATTATTTTAAAGGGCAAATGGAATATGGGAAAGGTAATTACAAACAAGCTATTGATGATTTAACAGATGCTATTAATTTAAGGTCTGATTTTTATATGCTTTACAGCATGAGGGGTTCCAGTAGATTTAAATTAAAAGATTATACCGGAGCAATTGCAGATTTCGATTTAGAAATTAAAACTATGCCAACGCATGTACTAGGTTATATAAATAGAGCATTTGCTTATGCCGAAATAAAAAATTATCGTAGTGCTTTATTAGATATAAACACGGCAATAAATATAGACCCTACTTGGTCTCAGGCATACATTTATAAGGGCGTTATTTATAATAAATTAAATATTAAAGATAGTGCCTGTCTTCAATTTAGATATGCCGATAAAATGCATAATCCCCAGGCGGCAAATTACATTAAAGAAATATGTGGAAAATAATATTAATATTCAATTTGTAAATTCAAAGTATCTTTCAACCGAAGAATTTGGGGATTTTTTTTTATCATTTCTGCAAATATTTCTGTTTTACTTAATACTGTAACTTTAGATTCCAATTCATTTTTATCTTCAATTATAACAGTCGTAATGCGTACCTGCATTTGTGTTTCATCATTATAAAAATCTATTAGCGAGCTACGCTGGTCTTTAGCATACGTTTCAGTAAGTTCGTTTGTAGTTATTAGGCGTACTTCATCGGGTGGTAATACTTCAATTCTCATTTGGCAAAACTGCGAATACAACATTGTTTTGCCTTCGTTGTGTAATTTTTGTTTGTATTTTTCAAATATTTCAATTCCAATTTCTGGTGTAAACTCTTTCTTTTCAGCTACTTTTATAGTGTTTGTTTGATTGACAATTGTGTCTAAATCTGTCAACATATTTAAGCTTAAACGCCTACCGCTTGGTACTGCAGCAGGTATGTTAACCAGCTGCACTGGCACAATAGTAGTAGCTACAGGTTCATTATGTTTTATGTTATTGTTTATCTGCGGTGTACTATTTATATTGTTTGTCGCAATAGCCTGTCTTTCAACTACAGCAGGTTGTATAGTTGCTATATTATCAGAGTTTTTTTTTACGTCATCCGTTGTTAGCAGATTACCTGATTTTGTAGCTTGCAATACATAACACAGTCGAATAAGGCACATTTCTACATGTAAACGTTTATTGGTTGCATTTTTATATTCTAATTCACTATCATTTATAACACTTAATGAAGAAATAATAAATGATGGTGGTATCTGATTGGCTTTTTCAAAGAAAATAGGTTTGTGGTCGTTAGGTACATCCAATAATTTTGCCATCCTTATATCTTTACATAAAAGCAAATTACGAAAATGTTCGGCTAAGCCGCTAATAATAACATCACCTTCAAAACCTTTTTCCAATGCAGTGTCTAATAATAATAAAGTGCCTGCCACATCTTGAGAAAGTAAAGCGTCTGTAACTCGGAAATAAAAATCTGCATCAAGCAAATTTAAATGTTCCATTGTGTTACTATACGTCATTTTGCCGTTTGTGAAGCTGGCTATGCGGTCAAGCATAGACAATGCATCGCGCATACAGCCTTCGCTTTTTTGGGCTATTATATGTAAAGCGGCCTCATCGGCAATAATAGCTTCTTTGCCGGCTATACTTTGCAAATGTTCAACAATATCGTGTGTAGTTATCCGCTTAAAATCAAAAATTTGGCAACGACTAAGTATTGTAGGTAGTATTTTATGTTTTTCGGTAGTGGCTAAAATAAAAATAGCATAGGGTGGTGGTTCTTCCAATGTTTTAAGGAAGGCATTAAACGCCTGCGCACTCAACATGTGAACCTCATCTATTATATATACTTTGTATTTACCTTGTTGGGGTGCAAATCTTACCTGATTAGTTAATTCTCGTATATCATCAACAGAGTTATTACTGGCAGCATCTAATTCAAATACATTAAAAGAATTATTGTTTTTAAAACCCATACATGGGTCACATACCCCGCAAGCCTCCATATCTGCTGTGGGATGTTCGCAATTTATTGTTTTTGCTAATATACGCGCACAGGTTGTTTTACCTACACCACGTGGCCCGCAAAACAAATAAGCATGTGCCAGATGCTGGTTTTTAATAGCATTTTTTAAAGTAGTAGTAATATGCCCTTGCCCTACAACTGTATCAAAAGTTTGCGGGCGGTATTTACGGGCTGATACTATATAATTTTCACTCATTTTTATTTGTTGCTATTGATATAAGCACACTCCGGTAATTTAATTACCAACAAAACAGCTTATAGTACAAACTTAAAGGAATTTATGTAAAATGAAAAAAGTAATTTTCCGTTTTATACTCATTTGCTTTTTATGTTATAGATATAATTTCATTTCTTTTTGCAATTTATAGGCTTCATTTGCTGCTGCTTCAGCAAAATATTCATCATTACCGGCATAGATAATATTTCTTGATGCATTAATAAGTATTCCGGCATCCTTATTTAATGTATTTCTACATACCGAATCTAAATCGCCACCTTGCGCCCCAACACCCGGTATTAGAAAAAAATGCTCGGGTAATAATTGTCTTATTTCTTTTAGTTGTGTGCTTCGTGTAGCACCTACAACAAACATAGTATTATTTATAGTACCCCAAGTAGCTACTTTTTGCAATACTTTGCTAAATAAAAATTCTGTTCCACATTCCAACAATTGAAAATCGGCACTGCCGGCATTAGAAGTTAAACCTAATACAATAGCCCATTTATCTTCAAACTGTAAAAACGGCTCCACACTGTCTCTGCCCATATAGGGTGCTACAGTAACACTATCGAACGGATAGGTATAAAAAAAAGTACGAGCATATTGTTCTGATGTATTGCCTATATCGCCTCTTTTGGCATCGGCAATAGTAAAAATATCTTTAGGAATGTATTCTAATGTTTTGCCTAAACTAATCCACCCATTAATACCTTGGGCCTCGTAAAAAGCAGTATTTAGTTTATAGGCTACTGCAAATTCTTTAGTAGCATCAATTAGTGCTTTATTAAATTCAAAAACAGGGTCTGCTTCCCTTAATAAATGTTTTGGAATTTTATGAATATCAGTATCTAAGCCTATGCAAAGCAACGATTGCTTTTTACGAATATTATCTGTTATTTGGCTACCATTCATAATGTAAAGGTAATAGTACTATTTTGAAAAAAAATCAAAAAGGATAAGACATAGCTAATATTGATAAGAAATGAGGAATGACGCTTGTTGATTAGGCGTTGAAAACCACAAAAAAAGCCCCACATAGCCGTCATTTCGCAATGAAATGAAGACCCGATTTTTCCTTCGGGACGCAATGAAATGTAGAAATCTGCCCGGTGATAGAACTTGTTATTTAAGTCATTACTAACATTAGGCAGATTTCTCCATTTCGCCCCTGAAAAAGGGGCTGCATTGCGAAATGACGCTCTTCTATTGGGCTTTTTCCATTCTTTTCAATTACTAAGCATAAACAAAAAAAAACTAAAAATTAATATAAAAACTCCAAAAAATGTACTTATATTTGAGAAATCAATTATTATTAACATAAAATCTGCTAGTTTTTATGAAAAATATCGCTTCTTTAGTTCTGTTATTTTGCAACTTGTTTAGTGGTTTTTATGCACAAGCACAATTAGGAATAATTAATACTATAGCCGGTAATGGTACATCTGGTTACTCCGGTGATGGCGGTTCGGCAACAGCTGCAAGTTTAAACCAACCAGTAGCAGCAGCATTTGATAGTAGTGGTAATATGTATATTGCTGATGCATATAATAATATTATTCGTAAAATTAATAGCAGTGGCGTAATTAGTACTTTTGCAGGTAATGGAACAGCAGGGTATAGTGGTGACGGTGGACTTGCAGTATCTGCTGAACTAAATCTACCCGTTGGTATAGCCGTTGATGGATTCGGAAATGTTTATATTGCTGACATCACCAATGCTGTAATTCGCATCGTAAACCATACTGGTTTCATTAGCACATTTGCAGGTAATGGGACAACTGGTTACAGTGGAGATGGCGGACAGGCAACAGCCGCGACTTTAAATCAACCTCAAGGTTTAGCATTTGATGGAAGTGGGAATCTTTATATTGCAGATTTCGGAGTGATTCGCAAAGTAAATAGTAGCGGGATAATTACTACAATTGCAGGTAATGGAACTCCTGGTTATAGTGGAGATGGAGGTCCGGCAACGGCAGCAGAATTAGGTCCACTTGCAGGTATTGCAATTGATAGAATTGGAAATATATTTATTACCGATGCTAGTTATCAATGCATTCGTAAAATAAATAGTAGTGGTATCATCAGTACTTTTGCTGGGATTGTAGGTGGCGGTTATATCGGAGATGGAGGTCCGGCAACTGCTGCAAGATTTAATAACCCAATAGGTATAACAACTGATGCATTGGGGAATGTTTATATTGCTGACGAATATAACAACCGTATTCGTAAAGTAAATTATAGTGGGATAATTAGCACAATTGCCGGTAATGGTATTGCAGGATTTAGTGGTGATGGAGGCAATGCAACTGCGGCAGAGTTAAGTAGTCCTTCCGGTGTTGTTATAGACCATATTAATCATATCCACATTGCTGATTTGAATAATAACCGTATCCGAAGAGTTGATTTAGATATTTCTGTTGCAATTGCTGATAGTTTTTCGGTTAATATTGCTAACATGTGTTCTGGAATTAATTTCAATATGAGTACCAATCACTATTCTGCCGGGCAACATTTTATTACCTATTTTGGTAATGGGCAACATTTAGATACCTTAACCAGTGCTTATGGTAGCACCGGACTTGCATTTTTTACAGAGAATTATTCATCTTCAGGTACTTATACTATAAAACATGTATTGTATAATGGTTCTGTAGCTATAGACAGCATTACTTACTCCCACAATTTCACCCCTTGTCAAAATTTTAATATTAAATTCTATTTTGACGTTAATGGGGATTGTGTAAAAGATAGTTCAGAAAACTTTTTTGGACTGAGCGCTTTAACAGAAATTGATTCTAATGGAATTGCAGTTGATACAGTTTCATCTACTTCCGGCTTTAGTTATGTAGCTTATGGTAATCCGGGAGATATCTATTCTTTTAGAGTTTTGAATACAACTACCGGTACGCATGTTACTTGCCCATCTACATCTGTTATTTTCGATACATTGTTTATTGGAACAGAGACAACCAAGTATTTTGCTGTTAATTGCGATACGGTTGCCAATTTTAATTTATGGGTAAATGCTTGTACTCGTACCGGCAGGCATCAACAAGTAATCAATTTAATTACAGGCAATACTTTTTGTACTCCCGAAATATCTGCTTTAAGTTTCAATTTTAGCCCAAACTATCATTTTAGTTATGGAGTACCTACCCCAACATCTGTTATTGGCAATACTGTTACTTGGGATATGAGTTCTCTTTCTTATATTAACTCACCACAATTAATGTATGTGCATCTTGAAGTGCCGGGAGCATGGCTCCTACCCGGGGATACCATAATGAGTAATGCGGTAATAACACCTACTATTGGCGATTATGACAGCACCAATAACCATATAAACCGGGTAGATACTGTAAAATCTTCTTTCGACCCTAATGAAATTGCGGTGTTGCCAAGTGGTTGCATACCTGCAAGTACAGTTACTAATTTGCAATACTCTATACTATTCGAGAATACGGGTAACGATACTGCACATAACATATATGTTATGGATACACTAAGTGATAATTTAGCTTCCCACTCCATACGAATTGTAGCTGCATCGCACACCATGAACACCAGCAGGTGGTATGATACAAGCATTCATCATAACATCATTAAATTTGATTTCCCGGGTATCAACCTGTTAGACAGTAGCCACCACGGCTTCTGCGATGGTATGGTACTCTTTACAATCAATACCAACAGTGGTTTAAGTGCAGGTACAACTATCAGTAACCATGCAGGCATCTTCTTTGACGACAACCCGGTAGTAATGACCAATTATATTGCCAACACTGTTGGTTGCGGTACACTAAATACCGCTAAAGCCCCAACAGCCCAGGCAGAGCTATACCCCAACCCTGCCACCGATGAACTGATAATAAAAACAGACCCAACTGCTTTTACAACCTTTACAATAAGCAATATTATGGGGCAAGAACAACTGCACCAAACCCTAACAACTGCAACTACCAAAGTAAACATCAGTAATTTAGCTACAGGGCTATATTATGTTACGTTCAAGGGCGAAGGTGGGGAACTTGTAAAGAAATTAGTGAAGATGAAATAGTTTTTTTAGATGTGCCACACCTTTGAGGTGTGGCACATCTAAGAGAAAGCAGCGTACAGGTTATCAGGTGATTCTGCGAAAATACGGAATGAAGTCAATGGTGGTGGGGACGGTGAAATAAAGCTTACTGTTTTTAACGGTATAACTTAGAGCAGAGTTAGTGCGATGCTGAGAAAAGATTTATAGACTAGTAACTAGGCTGTGTTTTTTGTGTTTTGTAGGGCAGTTTGAAGGTCATTCTTTCTCTTTATGTAGTATAAAATCTAT
>CAIWXG010000038.1 GCA_903916555.1 uncultured Bacteroidota bacterium | reverse complement strand
TTCGCCACCGGAGTTTATTAAACCTACTCTGCCCATATAGCAATTTGCTACTTGGTATCTGCAAAGGTCAATAGGATGGTCGGTAGTTAATTTTTCATATACTAATTTGCTGGTTTTACCAAAGTTAATAGCATTGTAACCGCCATTATTAGTAGGCAATTTTTGTTTAATAATGTCTGCTTGTATGGTAACACCCAAATGGTTTGCTTGACCTGTTAAATCTGCTGCTGCATGATAATCAACACCATCTTTTTTAAAGCCCGTGTTACGTAAATAACACCATAAAACGGTAGCCATACCTAATTCGTGTGCATATTCAAAAGCTTTGGCAACTTCTACAATTTGTCTTGCACTTTCGTCAGACCCGTAATAGATAGTAGCACCTATTGCAGTTGCACCCAAATTCCAAGCGTCTTTAATAGTACCAAACATAATTTGGTCATATTTATTTGGGTAAGACAAAAATTCATTATGGTTAACTTTAACTATAAATGGTATTTTATGTGCATATTTACGTGCTACAGCACCCAGAACTCCATAAGTAGAAGCAACAGCGTTACAACCGCCATCAATAGCAAGTTTCACAATGTTTTCTGGGTCAAAATAGATTGGATTAGGTGCAAAAGAAGCACCGGCACTATGCTCAATACCTTGGTCAACCGGCAAAATAGAAACATAACCACTGCCGGCTAAACGACCATGACCCATGATTGCGTTAATGCTGCGTATTGTTTGTATGTTCCTGTTTGATTGTAACCAAACAGTATCTAAATGGTTGGGCGACGGACAGTGAATAGAAGATTTGTGAATTGTGTGGCAGGTATGACCTAAATAATACTCGGCTTTATCGCCTAATAATTCATGAATTTTGTTTACTGACATAGAAGATGTTTTTTATTTTGATTGCAAAGGTATTTTAATAATTCAATAGATAAAAGCCTCTTGCAAGATGTTGTTAAATTTATCTGCTTTTTTAGCAACATTGCTTACATTTACACTCTATTTTTAAAATATATGAATTTACAAGGCACGCTTCGTGAGAAAATTTTAGGGTTACACTATAATGCAAATGCAGGACACATTGGTTGTTCTTTAAGTTGTATCGATTTAATGATTACTATTCTTACCAATAAAAACGTAAACGACTCTTTTATTTTATCTAAAGGGCATGCAGCATCAGCCTTATATACTATTTTAAATTATTTAGGCGAAATACCTGACGAAAACTTACTTACTTATTATAAAAACGGCACTACACTACCCGCACACCCTGCAGCTTTAAAATATAAAGCCATACCGTTTGCCACAGGCTCTTTGGGGCATGGCTTACCATTGGCAACAGGCATTGCCAAAGCAAATAAACTAAAAGGCAATAACACGATTAGCTATGTATTAATGAGTGATGGTGAAACAAATGAAGGCACTACTTGGGAAGCTGCACATTTTGCAAAATCACATGGTTTAGATAATCTTATAGTTTTTATTGACAGAAACAGGTTACAAGGCTTTGGGAATACAAAAGATGTATTAGGCGATACTGCAAACGCTACCTTATGGGCTGCTATGGGTTTTGATGTATTAGAAGCAGACGGGCATAACATTGCAGAATTAAACGAATTAAAAGAAAAACATATTGCAAACAAAAATGGCAACCCCAAATTGATTATAGCCAATACAATAAAGGGCAAAGGCGTTACCTATATGGAAAACAAGCTGGAATGGCATTATTTACCCATGAATGAAACCCAATATAACGAAGCATTACAATGTATAAGAGAGGTGTATAGTGTGATAAATTAGAAAGAGTATGCCTACCGTTCTTCCGGATTTTCCGTAGGGAATCCGGAAGTGAAAATAAACTCCTTTTCCGAAGGCATTTACTTGACAAAGCTAAAAGAATGTGTTGAAAATCTTAGCGATACACCTTAACATTGAACCTCATCTCTTTGAATACATTCACCGCGCTTGTTCTTGCTTCTTAATGCCCTACTCGACCATCTTGAACAAAGGGGGTGTTTACCGAAATGGATTGTTACTACTGAGCAATAGATACCTGAAAAAGCGTAACTTTGTTTATAAAATATGTAAAATGGACATTCAAACAAAATTAACTGCTGTTTTTGAAAAAGCAGGCAATGGATACATAGGATATATTGAAGAAATACCGGGCGTGAATACCCAGGGAAATACAGTAGAAGAAGTACGTGAAAATTTAATTGATGCCCTTAAACTAACAATTGAAGTAAGACGAGAAATGGCATTTGAAGAGCAAACCGGAAAATTAATTATCAAGGAAGAAATTAAGATGGTTGCCTGATGAAAAAAATGATTTTATCAAGCATCTAAATAGAAATAAATGCATCCTCAAACGGGAAGGTGGTAGCCATTCTATTTTTGTCAATATGTTAAACAATAAGACATCTACATTACCGAGACACAATGAAATTAACGATTTTCTTGTAAAGAAAATTTGTAAAGACCTTGAAATAATTGCACCCTAATTAATTTATTTGTGGTCGAATAAAAATATATTTCGGCATTCCTCAATGTTGCTATGAAAAATGGTTATTATATTTATAGCTTTCATTTAGCTTTGTCAAGGTAAATACCTTCATAGACGGAGTTTATTTGGAGTTCAAGATGCCCTGCGGAACATCATGAACAAGAGGGAACGAGAGAGGTTGAGATTATCTATCATATGGAATAACTTCAATTGGTCCATCAGTAAACAACTCACTAATCTTTACAAATCTATGAACGGGAAAATCAGGACCAACAAAACTACATAGGGACAATGGTTCAAATACATTATCAGCTAACTCTACCTTCTCATGCTTAAAAATTCCATTCAGCTTCTTCATATTCTCTATCTCCCCCCAAAACACAGGCACAAGTTTAAAGGATCTGTAGTCTGATTTGCCACTAGTCTTAATACGAATCTTATCTTCAATTTTCCCAACAACGAATCTCTTTAAATCAAATCCCTCCGGTGTTTCATAGGCGTGAATATTAACTACTTCAATAAGTTCGATCTCCTTAGTGTCAACATTCTCAAAAGTGAAGTCTGCTTTCTTCTCATCAACAATAATGTCCTTATCTACCCGAATAAGTCTATAATTCTTATTGTTTTCCCTGATGTTATTTAAAACGGACAACTCGCCAATAAAATTCCTGTATTTATGGTCAAGATTTATTAACACAGAATATAAGGTAGGTCTCAATTTCTTTCTTTCCTCTACGGTTAAATTTTTTGTAAGCTGTTTGAATAAGATTTGCAAGTACTGAAAGTAACTATATGGTGACGTCTTACCTTCAATAACTCCGATAATAATGTCATAGATATTGGTTTCGGCTCTTAGATAATTGTCCCTTGTGATTATTTTTCGACGATCGTTTATATGTTCTTCAAGGTTAGTATTTATTTTCTTCCATTCGCGAGGTCTAAATGTTTTATTATTTATTAATTCCAACATGCCTGGTAAATAGATGAAAAATTTATTTTCAAGGTCGAATTTTTGTTCCATGATGCAATTTACATTAAAAGGACACTACTTTAAGGACATAAATTTGCTTGAAAAATTCCTCCGTTCTTCCGGATTTTCCACAGGGAATCCGGAAGAACGGAATAAACTCCTTCTCAGAAGGCATTTACTTGACAAAGCTAAATGAAAGCAGGAAAATTCTTAGCGATATACCTTTTCATTAAACTTCAACTCTTTGTATACGTTCACAGAACGGGCTTATTCTTGCTTCTTGATGCCCAAATGGAACATCAAGAAGAACAGGTAATATACTTCAAATCCAACCTTTTAATGACTTACAATAATTTTCTTAGTTATACTGTAATTACCATTAGCCAAATGAATAAAATAAAGGCCGGCAGGTAACTGTTTAACCGAGTATTGAATATTTTTGGATGAACTATTTATATCATTGCTACTAATAGTACCTACCTTATTGCCAGTAATATCGGTTAAAGTAAGGTTTGTATTTTGAGTTTCTTCCATAAATAATTTTATATTTAGTACATCAGAAACCGGATTAGGGCTTATCTCGAATGTTACCTCGTCATCATTCATCATTTGAATGCCTGCATTAGCCTTAGTGGCATAAGAAACAAAAAGAGGGGACCAACCCGAACTGGTTGAGCTATCATAATTAATGCCTAATAGTAACAAATGGAAATCAGTAGCAAACCATTCCGAAGACTGGGTTGTTCTTGAAGTAGTTGCCGCAACACCCGGGGTACTGTCATATATATATGATTTACTATACCTACGCAACACATTAGTATAAGTTCCTGATGGTAGAATTAGAGTACCATAACCATCTATACTTACAGACTCATAAGTAATTGTATAACCACTTGCGTGCGAAAAATAATTAATATTCGTATCCATATACGATGTATTATATACAATAGGGTATTTATTTATTAATTGGGGCTTGTAATTATAAAGATAGCCTCCGGGTAAATGCTCTCCTAAATCTTCAAATAAAGATGCATTTGTGGTAAAATAAACATATTTCGTCAAAGTGCCGGTATCTAATATTGCTGTCAAATTGCTACCCGCAAATGAATCACAATAAGGAGTACTTGTACAAGTTACAAAATCATAAGGCATAGAATGTGTTATTATCAATGTGTGATAATCCCATGTAACACCGGCACCACCCGCACCCAAAGCCACTCCTGAACTATTACAAGAATTCAAAATGAAATTATCACCGGATACCGGGTTATTTGTTGATGCTGTAAGTGTAGGCTGTGCATTGCTAATTACCGATAAAGCAAGAAGACAGGTAGTTACTATGTGTAGTTTCATTGTTTAAGTTTAGTTTGTAAAAGTATTTATTTTTTTGTATCCTATTTTAGTATTGAAAATTAAAAGAAAAATTTTCTTTCTCCAAAATCCAAAAGGGATGATATTAATAGGAAAAGATTTAATGTTAAATATACAACTTATATTTTAAGTGCAACTTCCGCACATCTCACCCAAAACTAATTTTAATTTTATTTTGCTTTCCACCTATTTTAAGCCCAAAGAGGCTTGCGGCTTTACCATGATTTACACATATTTCTAAATAGCCGTTACTATTAAATCGGCATAGCTTGGTACCAGTTTTTACATCATTATAATTATTGCTTATCTCATTTATCTCTTCTGTTTGTTTAAATTCCAGTCTGAAATTTTTATTGTTTTCTATTGCATCCAATTCCTTTTTTGTAAAATTGATAACTACATTCTCATATTGGTCTATATAAATTACATTATACAAATCGGTGCTTTCCTCTTTTTTATCAATATTAATAATATCACGTAAACTAATTGCAGATAACTTTAAAGCAGGTAACTCTTTACTTCCTATTTTTGCAGCCATTTTTGCAACATATTCCAATAATAAGGTAAATGTATCCTGCGTATTTATTTCTTTTAGCAGATAGGCTTGTTTTACATTTTGTTTTAAAGCATGAAAAAGAATACCGTTATCGGGCGAAATAAAATAATGCCCATTACATTCTGCAACTACTATTTTGGGGTTAGTAGCATAAAACCAATCTATAAGAACTATATGAATTGTATTTTTTGGAAAATTAGAGTAGGTGTTTTCTAAAATATAAGCTGCTTGTTTATAATTAAAGGGGGTTATATCATGAGAAATATCTGTTATGTTTACATTTTGTATTTGTTGCAATAGTATTCCCTTTGCTTTTGCAATACCGGCTGCTTTTAAGCCAAAATCAGAAAGCAAAGTGATATAATTCATTATACAATATAGGTAAAGTTTAATTATTTCTGTAAAATTAAGACTACATTACTAATAAATGTGTATAAAATACTGCAATTATTTTTATTCTGTTACGTTTTACTTTTATTAGTTAGCTTTACCCTTATTTTTTAAAATGAAATTAAAATTATCATTTATTACTATTGTCCTTTCAACACTCTTACTTTGCTTTTTTGTATCTTGTAAAAAGCAAAGTATTTTAACGTCTGGAGGCATATTGAAATTTTCTGTTGACACACTAAAATTTGACACAGTCTTTACCTCACAAGGTAGTTTTACCAATGGTTTCTTAATAGTAAATCCGCAGAATGAGGAAGTTAAATTGAGTTCTGTTAGAATGCAAAATGCAAATTCATTTTTTCATTTAAATGTAGATGGATTTCAAGGTAATAGCATTACAGGTATAAAAATAGCTGCCCATGATAGTATTTATGTTTTTGCAACCGTTAATATAGACCCTACCAACGCTAATAATCCGTTCGTGATTACTGATAATATTATTGCTACTCTTAATGGCAAGGATTTTACAATACCCTTTACTGCTTATGGGCAAAATGCACACTATATTGTTAGCGACAGTATTGGTACAAATACTACTTGGCTTACCGATAAACCATATGTAATTATTCATTATGCTGTTGTAGGACCATCCGTTACACTCACTATTCCGGCAGATTGCAAAATCTATCTTCATCAAGATGCCCGACTTTTTGTTTTTGGCACATTAAACGTAGATGCAGAAGGTAGGGATAGTGTTGTTTTTCAGGGAGACCGATTAGATAGAGCCTATTTTGGGTATATTGGGTATCCGGGCGAATGGGGTGGTATCTATTTTGTTGGTGGCAATCCGGGTGGGCAAGGCAATATCAATAATGCAGTTATTAAGAATTGCGGAGGGTCAACCCATTCCTATCAAAATTTTTATACCCAACCGGCTGCTATTGAAGTGGATTCCGGTGCTAACTTAACTATCAATCACTCTATTGTAGAAAACTCAATAGGATATGGTATATTTAACTGGCAAGGCACTGTTACCGCAAATACATGCTTGGTAAAAACAACAGGTTCGTTTGCATATCTATCTTTACAAGGCGGAACAAGTACTTTAACCAATTGTACATTTGCTAATTATGGTTCGAATGCAGTAAGCCATTCACAAGACCCTACAGTAGCATTACTCAATTATTTTTTTCCGGATAATCAGCATCACTACTATGGTAATTTAAATGCAGTTATGCGAAATTGTATCGTTTACGGCTCGCTTGATAGCGAAATTGTTTGCGATACAGCATCTTATACAGGACAAGCAACTGTAGAATTAAATCATTGTTTAATAAAGAAAGGCCCGTTCTTTAAGCCGTTTGTGCAAGCAGATACCTGTATTTATAATCAAGACCCACTATTTAAAGACCCTACAAATGGTGATTTTCATTTAAAAAGCTGGTCGCCTGCTATTGGGGCAGGTAGTAGATATTATTTTCCGGGTGGGTATAAAGATTTAGATAATAATACAACTATTAATAATACCATTGGGTGTTACCAATAGTTTATAATTAGGGTTTTATTTCCAACCATTGCATTGCATTTTTATATAAAAGCTGCTCTTTTAATTCTTTAGTATAGGGCATTCTTTCCATAAGTAGTCCCGGGTGGTGTTCTCCTAATGGAAACGGATAATCGCTACCCATACATATTTTATCTTTACCCATTATTTCTATAATAAAGTCTAATGCTTTGGGGTCATGCACGAGTGCATCTATCCAAAAATTTCCTATGTAGTGTCTGGGATTAATAATATTATCTACCGCACAAAGGTCCGGTCTTACATTAAAGCCATGTTCTATTCTACCAATGGTTAAAGGAAAGCTGCCACCGCCATGTGCAAAGGCAACCCTTAGGTTTGGAAATTTCTCGAATACGCCGCCAAAAATCATAGAGCAAATAGCACGGCTTGTTTCGGCAGGCATACCTACTAACCATGGCAACCAATATTTCTGCATTTCCTTTTCGCCCATCATTTCCCAAGGGTGCACAAAAATGGCACAACCTAATTGTTCGGCAGCTTCCCAAAATGGATTAAAAGCCTCATCACTTAGGTTTTTTGTATTTATGTTAGAACCAATTTCAATGCCGGGCATTTTTAGTTCTTCAATACAGCGCTCCATTTCTTTTATTGCAGTATCCACATCTTGCATAGGGACAGTACCTAAACCTAAGAACCTTTTAGGATTGTCTGCTACACATTGTGCGATATGGTCGTTAAAAAAGCGAGAAGTTTCTAAAGCATGTTCCGGTTTTGCAAAATAATTAAATAGAACCGGTATGGTTGACAGCACTTGCATGCTTACTTGTGTATCGTCCATTTCCTGCATTCTCACACTCGGATTCCAACAATTATGTTCTATTTCTCTAAAAACCTTGTCGCCTTTTATCATTTTAGCACAACAAGGTTTGTGGTGTTCTAATCTAATAAATTCACCATAGCCATATTTTTGAAACCAATTTGGTATCTGTTCCGGCATTATATGCGTATGTATGTCTATTTTCATGGTATGGTTAGAATACGTTTTAAATTACAAACATTAACAATGTTATATTATAGAGAATTATACTAAAATACTATTACTATTCAGTCTCCATAAAATGAATCCTGAGGGGATGGTATTATTATAGCAAAATACAATACAAAATGCGACAAACCCTGAAAGGGTAATATTTTTAGCCCATACATTGTAAAATAATATCACCCTTTCAGGGTTTCGTGTTATTAAAACTGATATTTTCTATAATAATATCATCCTTTCAGGATTTTGAAAAGGAAATATTTACTTTTTATTTTGCAAGCCTGAATGATACCAAAATACAATTACTACCCCCAATCGGGTTCTTCTATTATTGTTTTGCTCTAATTGCTTTTATTTCGTCAATGGTAACAGGTGCACCATTATTGCCAAAGTTGCTATAAATATAAGTAAGCACAGCCGCAACTTCTGCGTCAGTTAAATTTTGCGGTGGCATTACATTATTATACTTTACACCATTTACAACTAATTCGCCCGACTTACCTTTGATTACCTGAGTAATTGTTTTTTCTCTGTCTGCAATAAAATCAGATTGAGCCACAGGAGGGAATGTATTTGGGATACCTGCACCATTAGGTTGGTGGCAGGCAATACAAGTTCTTTTATAAACATCCTCACCCGAAACATTAGCTGTAACAGTTGTTGTTGTAGAAGTACTATTCTTTGTAGAATCTGAGCCGCAAGATGTTAAAATAAATATTCCTAATATAGTAATAGTAGGTAGAATTAGTTTTTTCATATTTTATCTATATATGTTTTAAATCGGCTGCAAATTACACTATTATGCAAATAATGACCGTAATTAAAGCAATAAATTATGTTATACTTTCTTTATCAAATCAATCAATTTGTCTATTTCTTCTTTATTATTATATATATGTGTAGAAACCCTAAGTGAATTTAACCCGTTTTCTTGTACACTGCGAATCCTTATTTTATTTTCAATACAAATATCGAAAAACTTCGCAAATTCAATATTCTTTATTCTAAAACCATTTACTGCACAGCGGCTTCGTTCCTCTGTAGGAGTTATCAATTCTATTTTATCTCCAAATTCTAATAATTTATCTTGGGTATATTTTCCTAGATGTTTTATTCTATTATATATATTTACAATACCGATTGTTTCTATAAAATCTATTGCAGCATTAACCCCTGTATAAAGTCCATTTGCTTGTGTACCACCAAAATACCGGTGGGCACTTAGTGCATAGTTACCGGGCGTTACCGGGTCTGTCATTAAATCCCATTTACCACTTTCACTCCCCCCACCCATTCCAAAAGTCTGCAACGTATCTTGAAACTCCTTTTTTACGTATAAAAACCCTGTTCCTTTTGGGCCCAACATCCATTTATGGCTACAAGTTGCGTAAGTATCGCAGCCAATATCATGTAAGTTTAATGGTAACATACCCGGTCCATGAGCACCATCTATTAATGAAAATAAACCTTTGTCTTTTGCAAGTTGGCAAATTTCTTTTACTGGCAATATTTGACCGGCAGTACATGGAATATGTGGAGTAGCTATTACTCTTGTCTTTTTATTTATTAATTCTGCTATACGATTAAGCGTTTCGGCGGCAGTAGCGGCAGGCGTATATTTTTTAATAACAATACCGTGCAGTTTTTGCCTGTTCATCCAAGGGTATGCATTCCCTACATGCTCATGGGTAGTAAGTATTACCTCATCACCTTTTTTAAGAGGCACACCCCAACAAGCAATATTAATACCATCGGTAACATTATGTGTTAAAGCAATTTCATCGGCATTTGCCCCTACAAATTGAGCTATTTTGCCGGGTGTAGCATCATAACTGCCATAATTACCGGCTTGGTCTGCATCCATCATACCGGCTCTTGTAGCTTCAATTACCGGATAAGGAGATGGTCCGAATGTACCATTATTTAAATAAGTCCAGTCTTTAGTTAATGGAAAAAGTTGGCGTACATTTTGCCAATAGGCTTCATCATCCTGAGCAATTACTTTTCCGCTTGTTTTTATCTGTTCTTTAGCATTTAAAGTTTCCATTTCCGCAATAGATAAAGTAGCTAATATGGAAGCAGACCTAATAAAATTTCTTCTGTTAAAAGACATATATATTGCACTATTTGAATGCTAAATATACATACAAATCATTTAATAAAGTATTTTATTGAAATTTATTTTAGTAGTAATTACTTTTTCTGTATTTAAAAGTATATTCATTAAAAGTTTCTGTGAAAAAGAACCTCAGTCTTGATTATCTCTCCATTCATATACCCATTTAGATTGTATCATTTCTAAATGACCCTCAGTGCATTGTTCTCTTTTACCCTCGAATTTAGGTATTTCTAGTACCCATTCTATTAAATCGGTAAAGCGTAAACGGTATATTTTACTTTCACTAAAATCATTACCGAAACGTTCGTATAATTTCATTGCAATATCTTCATGGTCATTCCAATTGATTGGTGGCTCGTATTGTGGCATATATTCTATTTTACAAAAATACTAATGAACTTGTTTTTAGATGTATTATACTTGATGTTGGATAGGTACTATTATTCTCCGTGTATTAGGGTTTGGTCGGGTATTGTTACCTCTACAATGCCCGAGCTATTGTTTAAAACACATTGGCAACCTAACCTTGAATTGATTCTTGGATTACGTGCACGGTCTATAAAGTCTTCTTCCCTATCATTTAGTTCTGCTAAAAAGTCCTGTCCGCTTTCAACATATATATGACAAGTACTGCAAGCACAAACCATACCGCAATTATGGTGCAAATGAATATTATTATCTAATGCAACTTCCAAAATACTTTGATCTGCCGCAACATTTTCAATTGTTACCGGCTCTAATCCTTTTTCCTGAAACTTAAATTTTATGGTGTACATGCAATACTAAAAATAATTAAGGGTAAAGGTAATGTATAGATGTATAAGATGTAGCTATAAGACTATAAAAAACTATTATACTTAAAATAAAAAAATAATTTGTCTATATCAATTTATCTCTTTTATTGTAAAAACAAGATATTGTTTCTACAATTCTATTACCTTTGTTACATGCCAATAGTATCACAACGCGGGGCAATAATGCCACCATCGCCTATTCGTAAATTAGTACCGTTTGCAGATGTTGCAAAAAAAAGAGGTACACACGTTTTCCATTTAAATATAGGACAACCCGACATAGAAACACCAAAACAAATTCTTGATGCTGTAAGGCATACAGATATTAAAGTTTTGGAATACAGTAATAGTGCCGGTGTAGAAAGTTACCGAAAAAAACTTGTAGAATATTATGAAAGAAATAATATTCATTTAAATTTTAATGAAATAATTGTTACTACAGGCGGTTCCGAAGCCATATCTTTTGCTATTATGAGTTGTTTGGATGCCGGAGATGAAATAATTATTCCGGAACCTTTTTACGCTAATTATAACAGCTTTGCAACAAGTGCAGGTGTAAAAATAGTACCAATTCCTTCAGCAATAGAAACCGGCTTTGCTTTACCACCAATAGAAGATTTTGATAAAGCGGTAACTCCACGCACCAAAGCTATAATGATTTGTAACCCTAATAACCCTACTGGCTACTTATATAGTATGGAAGAACTAAATGTGTTAAAAGACATTTGCCTTAAACACGATTTATTCCTATTTAGCGATGAAGCCTATAGAGAATTTTGTTATGATGGTCGCAAACATATTTCTGCTTTAAGTTTGGAAGGGTTAGAAAATAATGCAATATTATTAGATACTATTTCTAAAAGATATAGTGCTTGTGGTGGCAGAATAGGTGCATTTGTAACCCGTAACCAACAAGTATTAAGTACTGCAATGAAATTTGCTCAAGCAAGGCTTAGTCCGCCTTCATTTGCACAAATTCTTGGTGAGGCTGCTGTTGATTTACCTGCTGATTATTTTAATGAAGTACATGCAGAATATACGTCGCGAAGAGATTTATTAGTGCATAGATTACAAAATATGAAGGGTGTAACCTGCCCATTACCTGGTGGAGCATTTTATGCAATGGCACAATTGCCTGTAGCAGATACAGAAAAATTTTGTCAATGGTTATTAGAGCATTTTTCTTACAAAGGCGCTACTGTAATGATGGCACCGGCTGCCGGTTTTTATTCAACACCCGGAAAAGGAAAGAATGAAGTGCGGCTTGCTTATGTATTAAATAAAGAAGACATTAATAATGCAATGGATTGTTTGGAAGAAGCATTGAAGGTGTATAAGGGAGAATAATTAAAGAAAATTTATATTTTTTGTAAATATGTTTCTATTGAGTATTTATTTTTTTGCATTATATTGTTTATGATGCAAAAAAATTTATTAGTATGATAAAATTAGCAATACCTTTTCTTTGATGATTACAGTTTTCATCTTTTGGCTTTTTTTAATCAGTACTCTACTTCAATGTTGCTATCTATTCTATTTTTTCAGTAGAATTCTATTTTTTAAAGATACTAAGTCTGATAAAATAAGAATTAGGGAGCAACCCGTTAGTATTATTATCTGTGCAAAAAATGAAACTCAAAATTTAAAAAACAATATACCTACAGTCTTATCTCAAAAATACCATAACAAAGATGGAGAATGTTTATTTGAAGTTATTGTTGTTGATGATGCATCAACAGACAATACACAAGAAATAATTACAGCATTACAGCTACAATTTTCAAATCTAAGATTGATTCGTATTCCACCAGATGCTAATCGCAACCTTAAAGGAAAAAAATTTGCACTAAGTAAAGGTGTAGAAGCAAGTAAACATGATTTTTTATTATTTACGGATGCTGATTGTATGCCTAACAGTTTACAATGGCTTAATAGTATGATTTTGCCATTGTTACAAGGTAAAGAGCTTGTAGCTGGCTATTCAGGCTATTACAAACACAAAGGTTGGCTTAATGCATTTATTAGGTGGGAAACAGTACAT